>PASI01000015.1 GCA_002711905.1 Thiotrichales bacterium | reverse complement strand
CTTCTTCCATTTTATGAGTGGAATATATGGGGGATATTGCCAACTACCATTATTGTATTGGTTGCAATTAATCAGCCGTTTACATTATGGATGCTTCACTCGTTTTTCCAAAAAATTCCAAAGGAGCTTGATGAGAGTGCAAAAGTTGATGGATGTACCCAGTTTCAAGCATTTAGAAATGTCATTATCCCGATCATGTGGCCTGGAGTTATCACAGCCGGGTTATTCTCATTTCTCTTGGCATATAACGACTTTGCTGTTACAGCAATGCTACTTTCTCAGGATAATCAAACGATGGTTCCTAAAATTGCAAGTTTCATGGGCACAACCCAAACAGAAGGCAATGTTATGTTTGCAGTTGCAGCGGTTGTTTCAGCTATAATCCCTTTATTTATTCTAGTGATGTTTTTTCAAAGACAACTAGTAAGTGGGCTGACAGCAGGTGCCGTCAAGGGATAAACCATGGAAAAATTCGATTATATCGTTATAGGCGCAGGTTCTGCCGGTTGCGTATTAGCTAATCGTTTAAGTGAAAATCCTGAAAATACTGTTTGCCTTATTGAGGGCGGTGGAAGTGATAAAAGCCCTTGGATAAAAATTCCTGCTGGACTTTCTGTTGCTTATGACCATAAGAAGCTTGATTATGCCTACAAGGGCGTTCCCCAAAAACATTTAAATGGACGTGTGATAACTGTTAATCGAGGTAGGTGTCTTGGAGGTTCAAGCTCTATTAATGGCATGATTTATATTCGTGGGAATAAGAATGATTACGATAATTGGGAAAAATTTGGCTGTCAGGGCTGGTCTTATAAGGATGTTTTGCCGATATTTAAAAAACTTGAGAATGATCAAACAGGAGGTGACCCTAAGTTCCATTCAGCTGATGGAGAGTGGCCAGTTGTTATGCCACAAGAGGTTAATAAGACAGCCAAACGCTTTGTAAAGTCTGGGGCTCATATAGGCCTTCCTCATAATCCTGACTTCAATGACGCATCTCAATTGGGTCTCGGTATTTATAAGGTTAATCAAGATAAAGGCACTCGAGTAAACTCTTATAGAGCTTTTATTGAGCCCATTGTTTCGAGACCCAATCTAACCATAATGACTCACGCCAGAGTCCAATCAATTGAGATTGAGGGTGATATTGCTAAATCTTTAAAGCTTCAAGTTAATGGCGTTGATAAAGAATTATATTGCAATAAAGAGGTTGTACTATGTGCTGGTGCCATTGAGTCACCAAGGATACTTTTATCCTCAGGGATAGGGAATAAAGAGGAGCTTGAAGCCGAAGGAATTACTTGTCAACACAATGTTCCAGGAGTTGGCGAAAATCTTCAAGACCATCTCGACACCATGGTAACGGTTCGTTCAAACAAGGCAGAATCTATAGGCGTTTCTTGGAGGTCTCTGTTACCCCAAGTCATTACTTCTCCCTTTAACTTTTTATTGAGGAGGACGGGCTGGTGGACAAGTAATTTTGTGGAGGCAGGAGGTTTTGCAGACACAAAACTTGGTCAGCCTGAGTATCCTGATGTTCAGTTTCACTTTACGCCTATATATCGAAGTCATCGAGGTAGAAAGTTTGAGTTTGGACATGGATATTCTCTATTTACATGTTTATTAAGACCGCATAGTAGAGGATCAGTAAAAATTAAGAAGGATGGTGACAGTCACAAGGTGCTTATTGACCACAATTTTTTATCTGATGTCAGAGATGAAGCAAGCATTGTTGAGGCAATTAAAAAAGCAAGAGAGGTTTTATCATCCGAAGCGTTTGACGAAGTGCGAGGAGAAGAGATAGCTCCGGGAAAATCAATTCAATCAGATGAGGAGCTATTGGCCTATATTCGTAAGACTGCAGTCACGGTATACCATCCTGTTGGGACCTGCAAAATGGGAACTGACGATCTGTCAGTCGTTTCACCAGATGATTTAAAGGTTAAAGGAATGAGTAATTTAAGGGTTATAGATGCTTCAGTTATGCCAAGCATCATAAGTGGAAATACCTCAGCCTCAACGATGATGATTGCTGAGCGTGGCGCAAGCATGATTTTGGATGAAAAAAAATTATGAGTAATTTTCAAATAGAAAAAAAGATAGTACTTGATTATTACAATGCCTTAGACAAGGCCGAGAGTAATGACATTACAAAAGTCTTAAAAGAACACATAGCTGAAGACTATATTTGGAGGGGCTATCATCCTTTCAATGAACTCTCAAGTTGCAAAGAGGTTTCCGAAACATTTTGGCAGCCCTTTCGCCATGCATTTAAGAATATGCAAAGAAGGATGGATATTTTTATGGCTGGCAAAAATGAGATAGATGGCTTTGAATCAGTTTGGGTAGTTTCTATGGGGCATTTGATGGGGCTGTTTGATAATGAGTGGCTTGGAATTAAACCATCCAGAAAAATAGCCTTACTTCGTTACTGTGAATTTAATAAAGTTGAAAATGGAAGGATTACTGTGACTGCAATGTTCATCGACATACCTCACGTCATGATGCAGGTTGGCTTAAATCCTTTCCCGCCTCAAACTGCATCGCACCTTGTTCAGCCAGGCCCAATCACACATGAAGGATTAATGTTTGATGAACAAGATAGTGCTGAGGGTGAAAAAACTTTAGCTGCGATAGACTTCATGGTTAATGACATTAGAACCTGGAAAGAGCAACAAGAACTCCCACTGGTAGATGAGCTTAGAAGAAGTTGGAATGAAGATATGATTTGGTGGGGGCCTGCAGGTATTGGTGCAACTTATACAATAGAGCGCTATGCTGAACAGCATTCTGGTCCATTTCGTGCAGGGTTTAAAGATCGAATATTTAATGGACATCTTTGCAGAGTTGCAGAAGGTAAGTTTGGAGGCTTTTTCGGCTGGCCTAACATCACGCTAACTCCCTCCGGAGGTTTTATGGGTATGCCTGCAACTGGAAAACCTGGTGACATGAGAGTAATTGATATGTATCGACGGGAAGGAGACAAGTTGACTGAGAATTGGATATTTATCGATTTTTTACATTTTTGGCACCAACAGGGCGTGGATATCTTAGCTCAGATAAGTGAGACAAATTAGTTTATTTCATAATAAGAATTACATGTCAGAAAAAAAAAGTTTAAAAGATGTATATTCAATAAAAACCCCTGAAGATTCTATAAACCTATATAGAAGCTGGGCTTCTTCATACGATAGTGATTTTGCTAAACAAAATGACTATCGCTCTCCTATAGAAATAGCTAAATATTTTGATAAATATTCCAATAATAAAGACACTCCAATTCTAGATGTTGGTGCAGGAACAGGCCTCATTGGAGAGTATTTAAAATTAAGCTCAAGAGAAATAGATGCTATTGATATTTCTCCTGAAATGCTNAATATTGCTAGATTAAAAAATTGCTATTCAAAAATAATTGAGGCAGACCTTACCAAAAGATTATTGATAAATGATAATCATTATGGTGCAATTGTAAGTGCAGGAACTTTTACCCATGGACATGTCGGGCCAGATGTATTTGATGAATTATTAAGAGTCACACGAAGTGGNGGTCTTTTTGTTTTAACAATTCATTATAAGTTATATAAAAAAGCTGGATTTGATAAAAAACTTTTAGAGATTAAAAAAAGTATAACCAAGCCCAGTTTTCATGAAGTAGATGTTTATGGTAATAATCCAGATAAAGATCATGGCAATGACAAAGTAATTATTGTAGTATTTAGAAAGGATTAAGCTCAAACCAAGAAACTAAATTTTTTCAATATTTAATGACAAATTTTTTTACTTGAGTTTAGCTGTTTTTTGAATTAACATCACAACTCTAAACACCTGAGGTTTGAACCAGTGAGAAGAGGTCGAAGTAAAAACGTTAGAGAAGTTACTAACTTTCAACAGGCCCCTTATGGCCAAAAAAAGAACCCTTTCCAGCCGATGTCAATTTTTTCAGAGGATGAGATTGAAGCAATTCACCAGGCATCATTAAAAGTATTATGTGACACTGGAATGGACATCCAATCTCCTCGTGCTGTTGAAATTCTCAAAAGAGAAGGTGCAATGATTGNCANTGATGGAAGGCGNGTTAGGTTTGATCCAGACTTTGTGATGGANAAAATTTCCACGACTCCTAGTGAATTTACACTTCATGGCCGATACAAGGAAAGACATGTTCATGTTGGTGGCCAATTCGTTATCAATACGATGGTCTCAAGTGCTCCAAATGTATCTGATCTTGATAGGGGGCGAATTTTAGGTAACTTCGAAGACTATTCAAACTTAATCAAGCTTGGAGAGATTTTGAACACCGTTCATGCCTTAGGGGGATATCCTGTTGAGCCATGCGATCTAGATGTTCGAGAGCGTCATTTACATGCAGTATCTGCTGCAGCTCGATTATGTACAAAGCCACTATTTGGTTATGCTATTGGTAGCGAGAGAATGTTAGATGCTATTGAAATTGTTCGAATTGCAAGAGGAGTTGATAAAGAAACGTTTTTAAAAGAACCATCGATTACTACCGTTGTTAATGCGAATTCGCCACTGGTTTATGATAAAGCTCTTATGGAAGGAGCCATTGAAATGGCTGAGCATAATCANCCTGTAATCTATACCCCTTTTACTTTAGCAGGCGCTATGGCACCTATTACCGTTGCGGGAGCACTCGTTCAACAAAATGCAGAGTCACTTGCTGGCCTTACTTTTCATCAATGTGTTAATCCAGGTGCGCCAGCAATTTACGGCAGCTTTACTTCAAACGTTGATATGAAATCAGGCTCCCCTGCTTTTGGAACTCCAGAATATACTCAGGCCACGATTGCCAGTGGACAGCTTGCTAGAAAATATAAAATTCCTCTTCGGGCTTCCAATGCAAACGCCTCTAATGCGCCTGACGAGCAATCTGTTTATGAGTCGCAGATGTCTTTATGGGCGTGTCTTTTAGGNCAAGTTAATTTTATTTTGCATGGACATGGGTGGATTGAAGGTGGACTTTGTGCATCATATGAGAAGGTTATTTTGGATGCAGAAATGANTCAGATGATGGAGGCNTTTTTAATGCCTTCAAAGGTTAATAAAGATACTCTTGGGGTTGATGCAATAGAGGAAGTTGGGCCTGCAGGTCATTTTTTTGCAGCTCATCAAACCTTGGAGCGATACGAAACAGAGCACTACAATCCGCTGTTATCGGATTGGAGGAACTTTGAGTCCTGGAGAGATGCAGGGTCAATAACAGCAACTCAGAGAGCAAATACAATTTGGAAACAACTCTTGGATGACTATAAAGAGCCCAAACTTGCTCCTGAAGTAGAAGAGGAGCTTAAAGAATTTGTAGAGAAAAGAGTATCTGAAGGTGGAGCACCACCTCTTTAAGAACTAAATTTTTTCAATATTTAATGACAAATTTTTTCACTTGAGTTTAGCTGTTTTTTGAATTAACATTTAATTTTTATAATATGGATTTACTATGAAAGATCAGGCAAGAGTTGTTGTAATTGGNGGCGGCGTTGTTGGCTGCTCGATTCTTTTTCACCTTGCAAAAATGGGCTGGAAGGATGTTGTTTTATTAGAGCGAAATGAGTTAACTTCAGGCTCAAGTTGGCATGCAGCGGGTTCATTTCATACGCTTAGTTCAGACCCCAATGTCTCCAAACTTCAAGACTACACAATCAATCTATACAAAGAAATTGAAGAGACTTCTGGTCATTCAATCAGTATGCATACGACAGGAGGCTACTACTTAGCCTCTAATCAGAATTGGCACGACTACCTAAAGCGAGAGCGCTCAAAAGCTAGATCGATAGGATTAGATCAAGAATTTGTGTCTATCGACGAGGTAATAGAAAAGCATCCATTAATTGACCCTGATCATTACGTTGCTGCTCTTTGGGATCCAACTGATGGTGATCTTGACCCCTCTGGAGTCGTCTACGCTTATGCGAAATCAGCGCGCGTTCATGGTGCAGAGTTTTATACGCACACCCCGGTGATAGAGACTAACCAAAGATCAGACGGTTCGTGGGATGTTGTAACCGAAAAAGGAAGTATTCATGCTGAGCATATAGTTAATGCGGGTGGTCTTTGGGCCAGAGAGCTGGGTCGCATGTCTGGGATTCATTTGCCCGTAGTTCCAATGGAGCATCACTATTTAATTACCGAAGAAATAGAACAAATTGCTAATTTGGCTGACGGTCGTCGCTTGCCGCATTGTATCGACTTTGAAGCAAATATTTATTTGCGTCAAGAAAGTACTGGCATGTTATTGGGAACGTATGAGCCTCGTTCAACTCCATGGTCTCTGGATGGAACGCCGCAAACGTTTGGACATGACTTACTTGAGCCAGATTTAGATCGAATTGCAGATCGATTAGAACTCGCTTTTGAGCGAATTCCAGCACTAGGGACCGCAGGCATAAAGAATATCATTAATGGCCCATTTGTTTTCTCTCCTGACGGGAATCCAATGATTGGCCCTGTCCCAGGTATGAAAAACTACTGGACAGCTGTTGGCGTCATGGCGGGCTTTTGCCAAGCAGGTGGCGTTGGTAAAACATTGGCTGAATGGATGATTGAAGGCGAGCCATCTGTCGATGTTTGGGCTATGGATATTGCACGCTTTGGAGATTTTGCAACGCCCGAGTGGGGCGTAATNAAGTCCTCAGAAAATTATGAACGCCGCTTTGTGATGACTTTCCCTAATGAAACGTTGCCTAAAGGAAGGCTTCAAAAAACAACATCAATCTATGATCGTTTAACGCAAAAAGGTGCTGTATGGCAAGATACTTTTGGACTTGAAAATGCACTTTGGTTTGCCAACTCCCCAGAGGATGCTTATGAAGAGCCAACTTTCCATAGGTCAAGGTCTCATGAGTATGTAGCTAAGGAGGTCGAAGCAGTAAGATTATCTGTTGGAGCAAGTGAGGTGGCCAGCTTTGCAAACCATAAGTTTACGGGTAAGGGGGCTAAAGCCTTTTTGAATAAGGTCCTTGCAGGTAGGATTCCAAGTCCTGGAAGAGTTAATTTGACGCCAATGCTTTTAGAGAGTGGCAAGCTGAACGGTGATCTTACAGTGGCCTGTATTGACGAAGAAACTTATTACTTGTTTGGCTCCAGCGTTGCCCAAAATATGCATCTTCGCTGGTTTGAAATGCATCTCGAGGGCGTTCAAGATATTGACTATAAAAACATGACAGATGATTTTCACGGCATTGCAATATCGGGTCCAAACTCTGGACAATTGTTATCAAGACTTACTCGAGAAGATGTCAGTTCAGAGGCATTTAAATTTAGAGATATTAGAGATACATTTATAGGCGGGGTGCCAGCGCTCTGCGTAAGAATTTCATTTACAGGCGAGCTTGGATACGAGATTTATGTCGCGCCCCAATACCAACTCAAACTATTTGAGGCAATAGAAGAAGCTGGAGAAGATTTAGATCTTAAGTGGTTTGGCGGTCGAGCATTGATGTCAATGAGGCTAGAGAAAAGTTGGGGAGCGTGGACCATGGACTTCAGACCAGACTTTACAATAATGGAGTCCGGCCTTGATTTTTTTGTGGATTGGGACAAAGACTTTATAGGCAAAAAAGCAGCCCTAANTGAGAAAAAGAATGGCCCAAACAAAAAGCTTTCTGTCATACAAATAGATACTGAAACCGATGTTAGCGGTGACGAGGCCGTCATGCACAATGAAGAGTGTGTTTCTTATATTACTTCAGGTGGCTACGGACATTCAGTTAAAAAATCTCTTGCGATGACCTATCTTCCAGTCGAGTTAATTGACTCCAATGCACAGCTTGAAGTAGAGATATTAGGTCAGTTCTGTAAGGCATCTATTGTAATGGAGCCTCTTTATGATCCATCTGGATCTAAAATGCGTTAATCATCTAGGATTNTTAAATGAGTTTTACAGCAGNTAAAAGACATCATGCAAAAATAGGCTCTCACCTAGGNGAAGAAGATATCTATAGTCTGAATAAGCATGCATTGGGACCTGGAGAGCTAGCTGAGTCAGANTGGCTGGAGGCTGGTTTGTCAAGTCCAGACATGACAAAAATCAGGGAGTACCGACTCAATAGAGTTCGAGAAAAACTCGTTGAATTTGACTGTGCTGGCATTTTACTCTACGACCCATTAAATATTCGTTATGCAACAGACAGTACAAATATGTCTTTATGGACTTCTCATAATGCTGCTCGTTATGCACTTGTTATGACAGAAGGACCNGTTATTATTTTTGAGTTTGATGCNCATGAATTTCTATCAAACCACAATCCATTAATAACTGAAGTGAGGCATGCCGTCACGTATTTATACTTTACCGCTGGCGATAAGAGTAAAGAGAAAGCCAAGATATGGGCATCAGAGATTGTGGATTTAGTTAAAGAATATGGCAAGGGAAACGATAGGTTAGCTCTTGATCATTGTGCACCTGAAGGNATTCATGAACTCCAGTCACGCGGTCTTAAACTTGCTAATGGTGAAGAAGTTATGGAGCTTGCAAGACTCATTAAGTCAGACGATGAGATGATGGCTATGAGGCGCTCTATCTTTGCATGTGAGAGATCTATCGAGTTGATGCGAAATCATTTTAAACCCGGGATATCAGAGCAAGAGCTTTGGAGTCGTTTCCAAATGGAGGCCGTTTCAAGAGGAGCTGAATGGATTGAAACGAGACTCCTCGCCTCAGGACCCAGAGCAAATCCATGGTATCAAGAGTGCTCGTCGCGACCTATATTAAGTGGGGAACTAATGGGGTTTGATACCGATCTGGTTGGTTCCTATGGTTACTGCACCGACATGTCTCGAACCTGGTTGTGTGGCGATGAGAAGTCGACTGATGAGCAAAAAGAAATCTATACTATGGGTTATGAACAAATTCAAAACAATATGGAGTTGTTAAAACCAGGTACAACTTTTAAAGAGTTAACACTAAACTCTAAGGAGTACTCAAAGGATGAGTTTCGTCATTACTCAGTCCTTTTCCATGGTGTGGGTTTGTGCGATGAATTTCCTGCTATACCTTTTAGCTGGGAGTTAAATGAGAACAGTTTTGACGGAATCTTGAAGCCTGGTATGGTGATGTGTGTCGAGACTTATGTTGGTCGTTATCGTGGTGGCCCAGGTGTTAAGCTTGAGGAGCAAGTTTTAATAACTGATAATGGTTACGAGCTTTTGACGAGTTATCCGTTTGAATCAGATTTGCTGCTTTAATTAACATGAGCACCATCCCAAAAAAAATGAGTGCAGTGTTAACAACTGGCCATGGTGGGTATGAGGTACTGGAATTTAGCAATGATGTAAAAGTTCCACAGCCAAATTTCGATCAAGTATTGATTAAAGTTTTAGGTGCAGGTATTAATAATACAGACATAAATACTCGAACTGCCTGGTATTCCAAGTCAGTCAAAGGTGAAACCAATGCACAAGACTCTAAAGGAGAAGGCGATGACGGAAGCTGGTCAGGTGAACCTTTAGATTTCCCAATTATTCAGGGTGCAGACTGCTATGGTGAAATAGTTGCTGTTGGAGACGATGTCGATATTGGTAGAATTGGTGAGCGGGTTCTGGTTCGAACAATGCAGCAATATGCGGTGGATTATAGGCCTTATGAATGCTGGACGATGGGCTCAGAATGCGATGGTGCTTTTGCAGAATATATGGTCGCTTTTAGTGATGAAAGTATTAAGATTGAGAGTAATTGGTCGAATGCAGAACTGGCTTCAATCCCCTGTGCATACTCGACAGCAGAAAATTTGCTAGAACGTTCAGATGTTAAAGAGAATGAAGTTGTTTTGATAACTGGAGCTTCTGGCGGTGTTGGATCAGCTGCTATTCAGCTAGCCAAGAGACGAAGCGCAAGAGTAGTTGCTGTAGCCAGCAAAGCAAAGGCAGATATGGTTAGAGAAATAGGTGCAAATGAGGTTATTTATAGAGAAGATAAATTAACAGACTGTATCGAAAATGAAAGTATTGATGTGGTTATTGATTTGGTAGCTGGAGAGAACTGGGGAGACCTGCTTGAGGTTTTAAAAAAAGGTGGTAGATATGCCGCCGCTGGTGCAATTGCAGGACCCATAGTTGAACTCGATGTTAGAACACTTTATTTAAAGGANTTGGTATTGATTGGTTGTACATTTCAAGATCGTCAAGTCTTCCAAAATCTAGTTGGCTATATTGAAAGAAATGAAATCAAGCCTCTGGTTTCCAAGACTTATCCTTTAAAAAATATTATTAATGCTCAAAAAGACTTTGTATCAAAAAAGTATGTGGGTAAGCTGGTTCTTTTGCCCTAATGAAGATTAATCAAATAGACGTTTTTCAAGTGGATCTTCCTTATGCTGGGGGTGTTTATCACTTATCAGGTGGGCGAGAATACTCTGTTTTTGATGCAACAATTGTTCGAGTTTCAACTGATTCAGGTATTGAAGGTTGGGGTGAAAGCACTCCTTTTGGTTCGAATTATATTGCAGCTCATGCGAAGGGAGTTCGTGCGGGGATCGAAGAGATTGCTCCTATTTTATTGGGCAAAGATCCTAGACACTTAGATCGTATCAATGAAGCAATGGACAATGCTCTAATTGGACACAATCATGCAAAAACACCNCTAGATGTTGCTTGCTGGGATATTTTTGGAAAGTCAGTAGAGATGCCCGTTTGTGACCTGTTAGGTGGAAGCACCAATGAACCATTACCTTTAATTTCTTCAATCTACGCTGGTACTCCAGATGATATGAGAGAGCGAGTAAAAAGACATCGAGATATAGGTTATAGAGGACACTCGGTAAAACTTGGAGATGATCCTCATATTAATGCAAACAGAATTGAAGCGTGTTTAGCAGATCGAAAAAAAGGAGAGTATTTTATTGTTGATGCGAATGGAGGTCTGACTGTTGAATCAGCATTAAGATTGTTGAATATTCTTCCATATGGATTGGATTTTGTACTGGAGGCTCCATGTGCAACTTGGCGTGAAAACCTTTCTCTTAGAAGGCGAACTTCGGTTCCAATGATTTGGGATGAGCTTGCTCTATATGAAGAAGATATTCTTCAGATTGTTGCTGAGGATGGTGCTGAGGGTATTGGCTTAAAAATCTCAAAAAATGGTGGTTTGACTAAGTGTCGAAGACAAAGGGATATTTGTCTTGCAGCTGGCTATACAATGAGTGTTCAAGATACAACCGGTTCAGATATTGCATTTGCTGCTATTGTTCATTTAGGACAGACACTTCCAAAAAAAAATCTTCGATGTATTCTTGATTGTAGGGATATGGTCGCCGTCAAAACTGCAGATGGAGATTTTGATGTTGTTAACGGTTTTGTATCTGCCCCAAAAACTTTTGGATTAGGAGTTACACCGCGTCTTGATATTTTGGGCGAACCAATACTTAGCTATAATAACTAAAGTTATTTTTCTATTCCAGCAATAAGCTCTTTCCAACGCATATAGCTATTGACGCCAAGCCACATGAAAGGTTTTGGCATTAGTTTTTTAGGTGCTTCCTCATCAACAAAGTCGGGCACAAGACTATTAATGGTTCCAGTAATTTTTTCAGCAGTAATGATACCAATTGCAGTTCCTTTGGCGGTTCCTAGGCCATTTTGACAGCACGCAGAATAGACTCCTTCATCAACCTCNCCCTGAGCAAAGACATTATTAAGACTCAGGCAAAGTCTTCCTCCCCACGAGTACTCCATAGACACTTTATTGAGCATTGGAAAGCGAGCTTTGAATGATTCATTGTGACTATTGGCAGCTGAACTCATAAATGAATCTGAGGCCTCCATGCTTGGATTGTAAGACCACCTATTTCGTACTAGAATTCTATTGCCACCAATTCCTGATATACGCCTCACAGAAGATCCCATAGCATCAGCAGAAGTTAATCCCCATTGACTAGAGCCACCTAGCATATTAGATTCATCTGAGGTTAATTCTCTAGTTAAAGATGAGTAGGTGAAAATAGTCATCAACCTGTTCTGAAAAAAACCAAAGCGCTCAACTATGCCGTTCACCGCTAATATCACTTTTTGACTTGATATTGAACCAAGGTTGGTTTTGGCTTTCCAAACTTTTTGTCCATCGTGTCTTCCAGCGTCTTCTAAGTCAATGACTGGTGAGTTCTCATAGATGGTTACGTTGGAATTTTGAGTAACGCCATCTGCCAATGACTGGATGTAAAGTGCCGGCTGAAGCATCGCTGTTCCAGGAGTCCATAGACCGTTTATGTAATAATCAATTCCAGTTAGATCTTTCATTTCTCGGGCATCGAGCATCTTGTAACTTTCACTCGTTTTGTCTAGATGTTTTGCATACTCAGTATTGAATTTCATGCCTTTTTCTGATGCTGAGGCATTTGTTTTGCCGACAAGTTGTATTGCTTCAGACGGCATTTCATACTCTTCTGAAGTACTCTTAGCGAATTCAATAGCCGATCGATTGATAAGGGTTTGCTCGCGATCTTTTTCGAGACTTCCTAAGTAATCATCAGACGCTAGATTATGAGGAAGATCAATCATAAAACCTGAATTTCTTCCTGCGGGGCCTTCTGCAATTTCACAGGCTTCGAGTACAGAAATTGTTGCTTTATTATCGATTTGATTTAAACGCCTCGCCGCAGAGAGGCCAGCAAAGCCGCCACCAATAATGAGATAGTCTGCGTTAATGTTGTCAGAAAGTTTTTGGTTGACCTTTCTTTTAGGAAGGATCTCTTTCCAACCTGTATCGCCAGGGTTTTTTGGTAGCTTAATCTGGCTCATCTCTTCCTTACTAATCTACCGATTCTTCCGGAGCGCGATCTGAGAGATCAATCCATATTGTTTTCAGTTCAGTATATTGGTCATGCGCATGAATGGAGTTATCCCTTCCGCCAAAGCCAGAGTGTTTGTAACCCCCAAATGGCGTGCTCATATCTCCTTCACCATAACAATTGACAGTTACTGTGCCCGCCTTAATTGCTCTTGCAGCCCTAATTGCTTTTTTACCATTTGAGGTGAAGACACTGGCAGCCAATCCATATTCAGTATTGTTTGCAACAGCAATCGCCTCGTCGAATGACTTAACAGTGATTACAGAGAGGATGGGACCAAAAATTTCTTCTTGTGCTATTTTAGAGTCAGGGTCAACCTGGTCAACAATGGTGGGAAGAACATAGTTTGGTTTTTTAGTTGTGCCTCCAACCAAGATATTGTCCTGTTTGAGGTAGCTACAAACCTTTTTAAAGTGTTCATTATCCACCAAAGAGCCAAGATAATTTGAGGGGTCGAGGGGGTCCCCTGTCTTCCAATCTCTGAGATGAGCAAGAATCTTTTCTAACAACGCACCTTTTATGTTTTCTTGAACAATGAGCCTTGAGTTTGCTGAGCAGTTTTCTCCCATATTCCAAAAAGAAGCATTCACAATGTGCTCTGCAACTAGGTCTAAATCTTCAGCATCATCCAAAACGATTGCCGGATTTTTTCCGCCACACTCAAGAACAATTTTTTTCAGATTTGAGTCTGCTGAGTATCGAAGAAAGCGCCTACCGGTCTCTGTCGATCCAGTAAAAGAAACCATATCGATATCAGAGTGGAGGCCAATCGGTTCACCAACATCCGGCCCCATCCCCGGTATAACATTGAGGACACCTCTAGGGATTCCTGCGTCGATGGCTAATTCGGCGAGTCTTAGCGAGGTTAAACTTGTTTGTTCTGCTGGCTTTACAATAACAGAGTTTCCCGTAGCCAGTGCAGGTGCTATTTTCCAGGCCATCATAAGAAGTGGAAAGTTCCAAGGCAAAACGCAGCCAACAACGCCAACTGGTTCGCGAACAATTACCGATAAAGCGTCTTCTCCAGCCGGTGCAGTTTGATCATATACCTTATCAATTGCCTCAGCATGCCAGAGCAGACAGTCAATCGTTTCTGGAAGATCAATCGTTGCACAATCACGAACTGGTTTGCCTGAGTCAACACTCTCCATAACAGCTAACTCGTTTAAATTTCTTTTGATAAGTTTAGATAATTTGATGAGTACTTTTTTTCTTTCACTTGGGTGGAGTTTTGACCAGTGACCTTGGTCAAATGCTTCCCTTGCTTTGACAACAGCACGATCCACATCATCTGCATTGCATGCTGCAACTTTAGCAATCACTTTTCCAGTAGCAGGGTTAGTTGTTTCAAAAGTTTTCCCCGATTTAGATGATTGAAATTGACCATTGATGAAAGCATTAGTCGGGAAGTTAAGTGAATTTGCAATTGCACTATATTCCTCATGGGTTAGAAGATCTGACATTTAACTACCCTCCTGTTTGATTTGATTGACAGTTTGATTCATGACGCGTATGACTTGTTCTAGTTGACGTTTATCGTCCTTATTAAGTTTTTGTAATGGCTTTCTTGGAGGTCCAACTGGGAGTCCTCTCATGGTTGAGCCGTGTTTTATACATTGGATAAATTTCCCCCCTTGCTCTAGGACTCTCATCAAAGGCATCATTGCTGACATAATTCTTCTGCCCTTATCAAAGTCACCTTCAATTCTGCACGCCTCGTATAGAGCAACATGAACTTCAGGGGCAAAGTTAGAGCCAGCACATACCCAGCCACTCGCTCCCCAAGCAAAGAACTCTAAAGCCTGATCATCCATTCCGCAGCAAAGCTGAATGTGAGGATAATCTCTTGCTAATAAGTGAAGTCTATTAATATCTCCACTACTTTCTTTTATTGCACAAAAGTTAGATGACCTGCCCACCCTATCCAGGTATTCCTCACCCATCATTGAGCCCATCCTTCCAGGATAGTTATAAAGCATAATTGGAAGGTTGGCTGCCCGGTCAATTGCTAGCGCATGCAGCGCATTTTCTCTTTCCGTAGGAAGGGCATATGGAGGAGTTGCTATTAAAATTCCATCAGCCCCTATCTTAGCCGCCTCTTCCGCAAAGAAAACTGAGTCTTCGGTTCGAATTGCTCCTGTGCCAACAATACAAGGCACTCTATTGTTGATGATGTCCTTACTAGTCTTCATCACCTGAAGGCGCTCTTTAGTATCTTGAGCATAGTATTCGCCAGTTGTTCCTGCAACGACTATGCCATGGACGCCACTACTAATTAGGTCCTCTATAATTGGCTCAATTGCATCAAAGTTAATTTTATGCTTATCGTCATACGGGGTCAGTACTGGTGTGTAAATTCCTTCAAACTTCATATGCTCTCCTAGGGATTTGGCAAGCTAATTTTTGCCATCCTTCCTCCATCAATAGTATATACCTGTCCAGTCACAAAACTTGATTCTGATGATGCAAGCCAAGAAACTAGAGAGGCAACTTCTTCCGTTTTACCTATTCTATTAAGTGGGTGGATACTTCCAATATTTTTTCTAAAATGCTCCGAATCTGGCATTGAATTGATAAAGTCTTTGTTCAGCTCTGTATCTATCCATCCAGGAGCAACAGCATTACACCTTACTCCATTCTTTCCATGATCAACTGCGATGGCTCTTGTTAGTCCATGAAGTCCAGCCTTGCTAGAACAATATGCAGCATGATTTGGGTTAGCGCCTATTCCTTCAATCGAACCAATATTGACTATACAACCTTTAGATTCGATGAGAAAAGGCATACAAAATTTAGCTAATAGAAAAGGCGCTGTGAGATTAACCGATAATGTTTGATTCCAGTCTTCAAGTGATGTTTCTAGTATCGAAGATTCTTTCATGACCCCAGCATTGTTAATTAAAACATCAATGTGACCATACTTTTTAATAATTTCATTAATACTTTTGGAGCACTCTTGTTCTTTGCTTAAATCAAACTCAAAAGAATCGAATAATTTTGAGTTTCCTCTTTGAATGGCACAAACCGTTGCCCCTTCTTCTTGAAAACGCTGTGCACAGGATAAGCCAATCCCTTTAGTGGCTCCAGTAATAATAACAATTTTATTAGTAAACCGCTTTTCCACCATTGACCTCCACTAAGGATCCACAAATATATCGAGCTTCATTTGAACTTAAAAAAGTAACCACATCAGCAATCTCGTCTGCTTCAGCTACATGACCAATTGGAACAGATAGATTTAATTTTTCAATAGCATCATCAGGATTCAAACCTCTGATTTCAAAACCTGTCCTGAGCATTGGCGTATCGACTTCATTTGGGCATACTGCATTGATTCGAATATTTTCATGAGCATGATCTCTGCCAAGGCATTTGGTCATTGCTGCTAACGCNGCTTTTGTTGTGCAGTAAATAAGATGATTTGGCCCAGGGTTTATTCCCCAGCATGACGATACATTCACAATAGAGCCGCCTCCAGCTTTAGCCATCAAGGGAATTGCAGCTCTGATAAGTCTAAAAGGGGCCTCAACATTTATCTTCATTGATAGCTCATAATCTTCATCAGAAGTCTGAGTAATATCACCACGTCTCATAAAGCCAGCATTATTGATGAGTATATCGATGCTGCCTAGTTTTTTTTGAACTTCATTTGCAAGATTGTCACAATACCTCTTATCTAAAAGGTCACCAGAAAATACCATCGCCTGGGCACCATTTTGATTGATTTCATGAGCCAATTTATGAGCTTGCTCTTCGTTTTTATCAGCAATTGCCAGAGTCTCCCCTTGCTGGGCGTATTTAGTTACTATGGATTTTCCAATACCACCGCAGGCTCCAGTCACAAGAACAACATTTGATTTGTTTCTATTCATAAGTTAGTACTCTTGATTTAAAGCCTCCATTTTAGGAATCGTTGTTTCCCTTTTAGCAATGAAATCTAAAAGCTCTTCATCTTTTGCTTGATCAAGTTTTGGTTCTTGATAATCTTTAAGTAGTTTTTTGGCTCCCTCTAGGCCTCTTTGGATTGTATCTTGACTTCCATCAGCTTGCCATTGTTCAATCGAGTTATTGTCAAACAACTTAGGCATAAAAAAGGCCCTTTGAAAATTATCCATAGTGTGTTGATGACCAAGGTAATGACCACCGGGGCCAACATCTCTTATGGCTGCCAGCCCTTCTTCAAAATCATCCCATCGGACACCTTCAGCCATTCTATATCCCATTTCACATTGCTCAGCATCAACCACAAATTTCGCCATTGAGCAGTGCATTCCAGCCTCATTCCATCCTGCAGAATGCCAGATATAGTTTGCGCCAGATAACAGTACAGCCATCATTGTTGATGCACTTTCATAACCTGCTTGAGCATCGAATACTTTTGAACCACCCAGTGTATTAGAGCTCCTCCATGGAACCTTATAATGCCTTGCCATTTGACCAATCATGAAATTCATGAGAGAGATTTCAGGGGTTCCAGCCATAGGTGCGCCAGACTGCATAGAGACGGTAGCTAAGTAGTGACCGTAGATAGCTGGTGATCCTTTTCTTATGACTTGTGTGTATGCTAGAGCAGAAAGAGCCTCGGCATTTACCTGAGCAACAGTTGGCGCAACGCTTGCAGGAGTGTTCGCACCGCCAAGAACAAAAGGAGAGCAAAGTACGGGTTGGTTATGTGCTGAAAATACTCTTAGTGCTGAGAGCATCGTTTGATCCCATACGAGTGGAGAGTTTCCATTAATGTTTCCAGTGACTACAGGGTGAGTGTCTATGAATTTTTCTCCGAAGAGGATCTTACACATTTCGATTACGTCTTCAGCATTCTTACCGCTACTAGTCATTCCCATAAACGTTTTGTCAGAATGCTTCATTGATGAATAAGTTATTCTAAGATGCCTGTGAGAAATTGCGTGATCCATAGGTTCAACGATGTGATGGGCACTTGAATGAATAGCAGGCAACATATGTGAAAGTTTATGAAAGTTTGCGAGGTCATCAAGCGTAGGCAAGCGCCTATTATTTTCTAGGTCGGTGAGGAAAGGTGCTCCCGTCATTGGAACAAATATAGAGTTATTACCACCAATTTCGAGTGATTTTTCAGGATCACGGGCATGCATTGTTATGCTTTCTGGAATAGATTTTATAAGTTCACGAATGAGACCTCTATCAAAGCGAACGCGCTCACCCTTAACATCAGCTCCCGCCTCTTTCCAGTGTTCTAGTGCAATCGGATCATGAAATTCTACGCCAACCTCCTCTAGAATAGATAATGAAGCATCATCCATTTTTTCAATCTGCTCCTCGTTCATTGGCTCTGTAAGTGGGATATTCCGCTTTAAAGTAGGGAGCATTTCAATTTTTACTTTGAGACGGTCAGATCTTCGAGCTGCTCTTCCAAGTCTTTCAGCAGAATTTGGCATATCATTTTTCTATCAATACAATATAAGTATCCTAGATTAATTAATTGCTTAATGCAATATTTTTTTTTCATAGAAACATGAAAAATATTAAATTTACTTATATGCTTATATTCTTGATAAATCAATAATAAAGAGTAAAATTTATAGTTTTAAAAAATGAAATAAAATCATGTCTAATCTATCTAACAACTACATTGCGGGCGACTGGGTAAAGGGCGCAAGTTCAATTTCTAACATCAATCCATCCAATACAAACGATGTCATTGGAGAATTTGCTCAGGCAAACAACTCACAATTAGAGGATGCTCTAAATTCAGCACAGGTTGCCCAAAGACAATGGGCTGCTACAGGCCTAGAGCAGCGTCAAGCTGTATTAATGAAGATTGGCGAAGAGATGATGGCGCGTAGCGCTGAACTCGGCGAGCTGCTCTCTAGAGAGGAAGGTAAGCCAGCTGCTGAGGGCAAAGGAGAAGTTTATAGGGCGGGTCAATTTTTTACTTACTACGCAGCGGAGGTGCTAAGACAGGGCGGTGATACTGCAGATTCAGTCAGGCCTAATATTGAAATTGACGTTCGTAGAGAGCCGATGGGGACGGTCGCAATTATTTCACCATGGAACTTCCCAACGGCAACAGCGAGTTGGAAAATTGCACCTGCGTTAGCATTTGGTAATGCTGTTATTTGGAAGCCTGCTAACCTGACACCAGCAAGTGCAGTAGCATTAACTGAAATCATCTCAAAGCAAGACATTCCAAAGGGTTTATTTAATTTAGTAATGGGCTCTGGTTCATCAATTGGTCAGGCATTGGCTGAAAGTCCGAAAGTGCAGGCAATTAGTTTTACTGGGTCTTATGATGTAGGTCGTCAGATTGCAGGTTCAGCTGCCAAAAATTTAACAAAGTTTCAGTTAGAGTTAGGTTCTAAGAATCCACTGGTTGTTATGGATGATGCAGATATGGATGTCGCTGTAGCGGCAGCTACTGGAGGCGCTTTTGGAAGTACTGGTCAAAAATGTACCGCATCTTCTAGGCTTGTCGTTCATGCTTCAATTCATGATGAGTTTGTTGAGCGTATGAGCCAATCAACTGCAGCTCTAAAGGTAGGCGATGCCCTTCAAGAAGGAACTCAAATTGGTCCGGCTGCAAGTCAACAGCAACTTGATTCCAACCTCAAATATATGGCATTAGCAAAAGAAGAAGGTTGTGAAGTGGTATGTGGAGGTGAGAAGCTTGAGCTTGATAATCCTGGTTTTTATATGCAGCCAGCATTGTTAGTTGGTGGAAATAATTCAATGAGAGTTAATCGTGAGGAACTTTTTGCTCCTATGGCTTGTGTCATTAAAGTGGCTGACTATGATGAAGCGCTATCGGTTGCAAATGATACGGACTTTGGACTGGTTTCAGGAATTATTACCCAGTCTCTCTCCAGAGCAAGTCACTTTAGAAGGAATGCAGAAAGTGGTTGTGTTATGGTTAACCTTCCAACCGCTGGGACGGATTACCATGTCCCATTTGGCGGTAGAAAAAATTCTAGTTTTGGTCCTAGAGAGCAAGGTACATATGCCAAAGAGCTTTATACTCAAGTCAAGACTTCTTATATTTCTAGCGGAAATCCATAATGGCCCACCCTTCACTATTTATTGATGCGCTTCAATACAATAATTGGAGTGAGGAGATATTTAAGCAAATTAACCAAGGCGGTCTGAGTGCTGTTCACGTTACAATTTGTTATCACGAAGACTTTCAAGAGATGGTTCAAAATGTTATTGACTGGAACCGTCGTTTTGAGGATTACCCCAATTTAATTTTTCTTGGTCGAACTGCAGCCGATGTGAGAAGAGCTCAAAAAGAAGGAAGAACAGCAATCTTTTTTGGNTATCAAAATTGTTCCCCTATTGAAGATAATATTGGCCTTGTTGAAGTGTGTCATCAGCTGGGTGCAAGGTTTATGCAGTTAACCTACAACAATCAAAGTCTTTTAGGAACTGGTTGTTATGAAGAGAATGACCCTGGAATTACGAGAATGGGTAAGCAGGTCATTAAAGAAATGAATAGGGTTGGACTAGTGGTCGATATGAGTCACTCATCAGAGAGATCTACATTGGAAGCCATAGAAATATCAGANCGCCCTATTGCAATAACTCATGCAAACCCAACATTCTGGCANCCNGCACTAAGGAATAAGTCAAACGAAGTTCTTAAGGCGCTTGGAGAGAGTAATAGTATGCTTGGTTTTTCTGTCTACCCCCACCACCTTAAGGATGGTTCAGATTGCACAGTAGAAAGTTTTTGTAATATGATTGCAGATACTGCTGAAATTATGGGCGTTAATAATATTGGTATTGGTACAGACCTATGTCAAAATCAACCTGATAGCGTTGTAGAGTGGATGCGCAATGGAACTTGGACCAATGACCGTGATTTTGGTGAAGGTTCTGCCAGTTTTGCAGGATTTCCAGATCAACCTGAGTGGTTTCGAGACAATCGTGATTTTGTGAATATTGCTACAGGATTAATGTCTGTAGGATTTTCTAATGATGATGTTGATTTAGTCATGGGTAAAAACTGGTTAAATTTTTTCGAAGCCTCATTTGAATCTTTATAATATTTAATATGTCTAGTGAAGCTGTATTAGTAGATAAAGAATCTGATTTTATGAGATCGCCTGAAAAGGTTATGCGTCTTGATAGAATGGGCTCTTCTTTTCCTACACGATTGAGTTTTATGCGTACTCTGATTAGGCGCATGTCTAAAGAGAACTGGAAGTTTGAAAGAACGCTACGCAACGTTGATAAAGATGGATATGGAGTCAGTGTTTATTCAGCCATCACCCCTCATAGAACATACTCATTGATCGCATTCACTCAAGAGATACCAGCTGACATGAGAACGGATCGCGTTATTGCAGAGGTGTGGGATGCGACGTTTAGTTTGTTTGACGGGGTCCCAGCTCAAGAGGACATTGATTATTTAGCGAACAATACNCCACTTCAAGAGGGTGGTCGTTACAGACCAAGTGAGCTTGTTTTAGCTAGAGCAAATAAAAGCCTTAGAGTATTTGAAAATATCATCAGTTCATTAGCAACTGGCGNNCAGCCTGATCTTGAATTGATATCTTCTGTGGGTTATTTAATGAGAACTACTGCTGTATACGGTAGTGGTAAGTTTGGGTGNGCGGATAGGGCNAAGATTGCTGATCGAGAAGAGTGTAAGCCCCCATTTCAAATTGAGTTATTGGCAGTGTATTTAATCAGATGGTTTACGATTGACATGGTAGAAGAACTTGCAAAAGAGAGGGGCGGTGAAAAAGCAGTTCAGTTGGACCAAAAAACGCGTCGATTTATTGGAGTAGGAAATTCAACGGGCCTTGGTATGGCACCTTTTTTATTAAAGCACCCAACCCTCATTCATAATTGGGTTGTTGCAAAAGAAACTGCTTTGGCAAGGGTAAGGTCTATCGAAACAGCTCTTCCAGGAACCCTTGAAGTNTTCTTGAAGTCNTTGCTTCAGGTAAGCCAGCATGTNGATGAATGGAATGTTGCTGATGAAGTTCAGTCGGCAAGAATTTCTCGTCTGACTGACGAAATTCAAGCACTTAGAATGTGGTGCGAGGACGAATCAAACATATGTAGACCATATCCATGGAATGGAATTTATCAGTATGTTGAGGATAATTTTTCTTTGGAATGCCAAGAAATGATNGTCTCTTTAATCATTGAGCCTCATGGCACACTTGTGGATGACCTAGCAGAAACAATGTCTACAACGATGATTCCTAAATTCAAAGCCGATATGACTTTATCTCATTTGAAAGGGGTTGTTGCCGATGCTTATAACTGGGCGACAACTATTGACTTTTCTTTAGAGGAATCCCAGCATCATTTTTGGTACTACTCTGAAGATAAATTAGAGCCAAGGTTTGGATCCAAAGGGGTCGATGATGGGGTTGATCAAGAAATGCCACTAGCAATTGGGCGTGATGTTCATGATTTAAATGAAGTTCTTCAAGGCATTGATGAAGATATGCCTATTGGAGAATTTGCAATGATACACCCTCAATTTAGGCATATTATTCGTCGGATTCAGAATACTTTTGAAAGACCTTACTCTGAAGTGCAAGATAATTTACTCAGTGAATCTATGAAGCCATTAGATTTATTGCGATTTAAATTGGCATTTTTTGGTGCTTCAAAATTTGATCCTAAATCAGACCTTTGGACTCGAATTTCAATGTATCAGGGCGCTCCATTGCCAGACCAAATTCAAAAGTCAAACCACGACTGTTGGGCATTTCCAATTGCAGGGCGCTCTCAGTCATACCCTTGCATTAATTGCACATGTCAAAAAGCGGTTTAACGATTTCCTTAAACGAGGTTCTTTTTTATTTTACTCGCGCTGGGTTTGGAGTTAAGGCGCCTATAGGGGTTTCAGAGGACTTTGCCAGAAGCAATATCTGGATTGCACAAAACGGTTTTGATCCTTCAGAGTGTAGCCTTCTAGCACTTGATAATTTAGATAGTCAAAAAAGCAGCCTCTCTATTCAGTTTGAAAAGAGTAGTGATGGGAGCCGCCTTTTTTGTCCTGAAGATAGAATTCTATCAGCTATTGAGGCTTCAGTAAGCTGCGTAGATTGGCTTGAATTTAATGGTCTCAATGGGGGTTTGAAAGTTACTAATGTTGACTGCCCATTATTGGTTGTTTCAGCCCTAGGTGCTAACCAATGCATTGGTATTAAGGTGTCATGGTCAGACAAGAGTAATAATCAGTATCAGGTTAATCTAAACGATGACACCAAATGGGAAATTATTGCTTCATCAGACGTTCCAATTGAGCAAAGTAGCTATGCTGATATCCAAATTTCAGCTTTGGACGGTACCAATAAAGCTACTATAAAAAATGGTAAATTAAAGACATTTAATATTGCTGATGAAAGGCTTAAAACTCTTAACAACGGTGTTAATGTCGGTGATAAATGGCCCGAAATCTATGAATATTTTTCTCGTTGTTTGGTTAAATCTAGCGCTGAATCTAGAGCTTCAGGTGCAGGCGCTGGTTTAGTTGATACTGACTAATTTAGCATTCAATAAAACTAACTGCCAAACCTCCAAGTGAAGTCTCTTTATACTTAGTAGACATATCAAGACCAGTCCTCTTCATGGCGGCGATGCATTGATCTAGTGATATTAAATGTTCCCCACTCTCTCTGAGTGAGAGGGAGCTTGCAGTGTATGCCTTAACTGCTCCAAAGCCATTTCTTTCAATACATGGAACCTGAACCAGGCCTTTTACTGGGTCACAAGTCATTCCAATATGATGCTCAAGCGCCATCTCAGCAGCATTTTCAATTTGTTCACTTGTTCCACCTCTTGCAGCACACAAGCCTGCAGCAGCCATTGAGGATGCTGAGCCCACCTCTCCTTGACAGCCAACTTCGGCTCCAGAAATTGAGCTGTTATGTTTAATTAAACCTCCGATAGCAGAGGCTGATAATAGGAATTGTTTAATTTGGTCTTGCGTAGCGGCCTTGTGTTTATAGAAATAGTAGAGTGTTGCTGGAACAACCCCTGCTGCACCATTAGTAGGTGCTGTAACTACCATGTGTCCAGCAGCATTTTCTTCATTGACTGCCATAGCGTAAGCGCAAAGCCAGTCACTTGAGCCTGCATTTTCTTTGTCTTTTTGGAGGCTTTCATGTAGTTGTTTTGCACGTCTTTTTGTATTCAATCCACCCGGTAAAATACCTTCAGTATTTAAGCCTCTTTCAATACAATTTTTCATTGCATTCCAAATTTTATCTAGCTCCAAGTTAAGTACTTCTTCTGGAAGATTTTCTAACTCGTTGGCTAGCTTCATTTCCCAAATTGTTTTATTATTCTTTTTTGACATTTCAAGCATTTGATCAGAGTTGTCAAATGGGTATGGATAGGCTGAGCTTGGCTCTGCAGCAATTGGTGCCTTTACGTTATCTATTTCAGCTAATGTAGATATAAAACCACCACCTATTGAAAAATAGGTGCTTGAAAGTAGTAATCCATCAGCTTTATTTAAAAGTTCAAAAACAATACCATTTGGATGTTGTTTTAATGAGTTTCGAGTATCAAAAATAATATCTTCTTCTGAAAAGAAAGTTGCTTTTTTGGAATCACTAAGATCTATTGTTTTTGAGTTCCAGGTGTGATCAATTACCTCATCCATATTCTCATTTATTATGGTGTTGGGGAGGTAGCCATGAAGGCCAAGAGTAACAGCTTTATCTGTGGCATGTCCTACTCCTGTATAGGCTAGGGAGTCTTTTAAAGTGCACCTAACATGATAGCCATCAGTGTTAGGATTTGAGTCAATAAAATGACGCACTTCAGATAGAAATGCGTTGGCCGCAACCATGGGCCCCATGGTGTGGGAACTAGAAGGCCCAATACCAACTTTGAATAAGTCTAAAACACTGATAAACATCGTAAATATATTGACATAAAAAGCCCCATTCTACATTATGAAATAAATTCTAGCTATTAAAAAATTCACTGAATGTTGAATTGTTTTAGGGCACCTAAGTCATTATCCATTTGAAGATAGTTTGCTCAACTAATTAATTATAATATCAATATCAACTCAATATTTNATTCATAAATNANCTATGTCAAAGAACGNGCACTTTAGTCGACTCNANAAACTCCTNGACAGAATTAATGTNGGTCATGANGNNNGTNATCANGGTGAAGACANACANGAAGTATCAGACCAATTAGCAGCCTATATNCTNTGGCTTGATAGCGAGCCAATGATTCCNGANAGANCTTATAGTATTCATTTTGANANTGAAAGTACNANTGTNCAAGTANCNGANCTTAGNTTNAAGATTGATNTTAATACACTTAGTCAGCTTGCAGCNAAAANGCTNGAGCAAGATGAGATTGGTTATTGTAAGTTATCGCTGAGTCAGAAAGTGTCTTTTGACGCTTATAGCGATAACCAAATAACAGGTTCTTTTACAATTTTTGATTCATTAAACAACTCCATGATTGGTGCTGGTTTAATTGATTTTGCACTTAGGCGTGCAGAAAATATTAGCTGGCATGAAACAAATATTAATCAAGAGGTTCGCTCCATTAATAAACAACAAAAGCCATGCGTGCTTTGGTTTACTGGGCTTTCTGGATCAGGAAAGTCAAGTATTGCTGATGCGCTTGAGAAAAAACTTTATGAGCTTGGCAAACATACGATGCTTCTTGATGGTGACAATGTGCGTCATGGACTTAATAGAGATTTAGGATTCACAGATCAAGATAGGGTTGAGAACATTCGAAGAATTGCTGAAGTCTCAAAGCTAATGGTTTCGTCAGGATTGATTACCATAGTCTCTTTTATCTCNCCTTTCCGAGNNGAGCGTTTAATGGCAAGGAATTTATTTAATGAGGGAGAATTTATTGAGGTTTATATTGATACTCCAATTGAAGTGTGTGAAGCTCGAGATTCTAAAGGGCTTTATAAGAAAGCAAGNGCNGGAAAATTAAAAAACTTCACGGGTATTGACTCTGATTATGAGGAACCTCAAGCTTCAGAAATTGTTCTTCAAAATAGTGATGCAGATATAGACGACCTCGTTAATCAAATTGTAGCTTATCTAAAAGCACACTCAAAGATATAATTATCAAAAGTACTTTATTTTAATTACTAGTTTTCATAAATAAAAATGTCAATATTATTAGCGTCTACTGATTTCTGGGAGGATATGGATGTATGGTCAAATGGCCTTCAAGNGGCCATGCCAGAGATGGATATTAAAGTGTATCCTGATGAGGGCGATGTCAATGATATTGAATATGCAGTAGTCTGGAAACACCCGAGGGGAATTCTAAAAAAATATCCAAATTTAAAAGCAATTTTATCTTTGGGGGCTGGAGTTGACCACATAATTAGTGATTCAGAATTGCCTNAAGGGCTCCCTATAGTTCGCTTAGTAGATAANAAGTTAACACATGAAATGTACCTTCATTCGTTGCATTGGGTGTTACATTTTCATAGCAATCAATATCTTTATCGAATTCAACAACAAAGCCGTGAATGGGTTCAGCAAAGCTCAGTTCAATCTGAGGACCGTACTATTGGAATCATGGGGCTAGGAAATATTGGTAAGGCTATTGGNGACTCACTCGTTAATTTAGATTTTAAGGTTATTGGTTGGGGTGCTCGCCCAAAAAACTCTACTGGTGAGATTGAATATTATTATGGCCATGAACAGCTTTCTGAGTTTCTAAGTCAAACTGATATACTGATAAATGTCTTGCCATTAACTGAAAATACTAAAAATATACTGACAAAAAATGAACTTAAATTATTGCCGAAGGGGTCTTTTATAATTAATATTGGGAGGGGNGGCATTATTAATGAGAATGATTTATTATCTTTCTTAGATAGTGGGCATATTAATGCTGCTGCTTTAGATGTATTTGCACAAGAACCACTCCCTGAAAATAATTCACTTTGGGACCACTCTTCGGTATATATTACGCCTCATATTGCGGGTCAAAGTAATCCTGGTTCAGCGGCTAAAGCAATTGCTGAAAATATTCGTCTTATTGAAAAGGGAGAGTCTCCTTATCCCATATATAACTTGAATAGTGGTTACTAAGCTGCAGGTGATTGTTGCGAATTTAAACGTAAAAATTTGATAATTAATAAAAAGATTCTAATTTGAGTTATATTAATTAAGCTATTTATATGAATTCATTAGCAATTGAATTCAACTAAAAAGACTAATCTTATATAATATTGTTTTTTTGGACAAAATCTAATGTCTGTAGGAAGTGAAATAAGAGCTACTCCATTCCATAAGATGCATGTTGATGCGGGGGCAAAAATGGTCCCTTTTGCTGGATATGAAATGCCTGTTAGTTACCCNCNTGGAATAAAAAAAGAACATACTCATACTCGACTAAGAGCAGGACTTTTTGATGTTTCTCATATGGGACAAATTAAATTAACTGGTGAAGATGCTNTGAGTGCTCTTGAGTCTCTTGTTCCAGTTGATATCGTCGACTTNCCTTTGATGAAGACACGCTACGCNCTTTTTACAAATGAAAACGGTGGNGTGATGGACGATTTAATGGTTACAAATCTTGGTAATAACTCTTTATTTCTAGTCGTAAATGCGGCATGTAAGTATGCTGATTATGAGCATTTAAAAAATCAATTAGGGGCAAATTGTGAAGTAGAACTTAGTGAAGATTTAGCCTTGTTAGCTTTGCAAGGGCCGAAAGCAGCTATGGTATTAAGTGAATATGCTCCCTCAATCAAAGAGATGACATTTATGACTGCTAAGCAAGTTTTGATTAATGATATAGAGTGTTTTATTACTCGCTCTGGTTATACAGGAGAGGATGGTTTTGAANTTTCACTTCCGGCGAACAATGCTGAAAGGCTTGCAAGCTTGCTTCTTTCTAGTGATGAGGTTGAGTGGATAGGCTTAGGCGCTAGAGATTCACTTCGTCTTGAAGCTGGCTTGTCTTTATACGGACATGAGCTTGATGATAATCATAGCCCCGTAGAGTCATCTTTAAACTGGGCGCTCTCAAAAGTTAGAAGATCAGGAGGTCAGCGTGAGGGTGGCTATTTAGGAGATAATATAGTNTTGAGTCATCTTAACGATGGTCCTGAATTAAAGATCGTTGGACTACTTCCTGAGGGGAAAATGCCAGTTAGAGATGGTGCTTTAATTGAAGATGAAGATGGTTTAGAGGTTGGTCAGGTGACCAGTGGGGGTTTTGGTCCATCTTTAGATAAACCAATAGCGATAGCGAGACTAAAAACAAAATATACTAAGAAACAGTTGAAACTTTTTGCATTGGTAAGAGGGAAAAGAATAGCAGTTGAAGTTGTCAATCTGCCGTTTGTTAAACACAACTATTACAGAGGTTGAAAATTAATAAGGAGAAGTAATGAGTATTAAATATTCTGAAGANCATGAGTGGGTTGACGTGAAAGAAGACGATCTAGTAGTGATTGGAATAACTGATTTTNCGCAAGAGCAATTGGGCGATCTAGTTTATGTTGAGTTACCAGAAGTGGGCGACGAGTGTTCTAGAGGTGACAATATTTCAGTAATTGAGTCTGTCAAGGCAGCATCTGACCTAGTTGCACCAGTTTCAGGTTCAATTATTGAAGTGAATAGTCGATTGGAGGATGAGCCTGAGATAGTTACTGAGGATTCTATGGGAGAAGGTTGGTTTATTAAAGTTAAGCTATCAAATCCTGAAGAGCTAAACGATCTTTTAGATGAAGATGCATACAATAAATTTATAGAAGATTAAGAAGAGAAATTTTAATGGCAGATAAGATTGAAGATTTACTGAATAATGATGCGTTCACCAATAGGCATATTGGNTCATCAAGCGAACAAAAAAATCAAATGCTTAATTATCTTGGTTTTGATAACTTAGATAAATTAATTGATGAAATAGTTCCAGATGTTATTCGTCGAAAAGAACCGATGAATATTGCCGATGGAATGTCAGAGCTTGCAGCACTTAAGCAGCTAAGAAATCTTGCTAGAATGAATATTCGTTACAAGTCATTCATAGGTCAAGGCTACTATAACTCAATTACTCCTCCTGTTATTCAGCGTAATGTTGAAGAAAATCCAGCCTGGTACACCGCTTATACTCCATATCAGCCNGAAATATCTCAAGGTCGTTTAGAGGCCTTGATGAACTTTCAAACAATGGTCTCTGATTTAACAGGNATGGATTTAGCGAATGCATCAATGCTTGATGAGGCTACAGCTTGTGCAGAGGCTATGACATTGAGCCATCGTGTTAGTAAATCAAAAAGTAATGTTTTTTTTGTAGCGAATGATTGTTATGCTCAGAANCTTGAAGTTATTAAAACAAGAGCGGAACCACTGAATATTGAAGTTGTTATTGGTGACCCATTGGTTGATTTAAAGGATCTTGATTGTTTTGGCGTACTTTTGCAATATCCAAATACCTATGGCTCGTTTACTGACTATTCAAAATTAATTGAATCTATTCATCAAAAGAAAGCACTCGTTGCTATCAGTGCAGACTTGCTCGCACTAACTCTATTAAAGCCTCCCGGTGAGATGGGAGCAGATATAGTTGTTGGAAACACCCAAAGATTTGGCGTTCCAATTGGGTATGGAGGTCCCCATGCTGCCTATATGTCAATTACTGACAAGTACAAGCGATCAATGCCAGGGAGAATTATAGGCGCGTCAGTAGATACAAAGGGCAGGCTAGCATATCGTTTGGCACTTCAAACTCGAGAGCAACATATTCGTCGTGAGAAGGCGACAAGTAATATATGTACTGCACAAGCCCTTTTGGCGATTATGGCGAGCATGTATGCGGTATATCACGGCCCAGAAGGATTAAAAAACATTGCTAGCCGTATTTTTCAATACGCAAGTNTCTTTGCAGATGGCATGAAGCAAATGGGATTTAACATTGTTAATGATTCCTATTTTGACACATTGACAATTGAGGTGAAAAACTCTGATGCCATAATTATGCAAGCTGAAAAAAATGGATACAACATTAATGTATTTAGTAAGACGCTTGTCTCAGTNTCTTTTGATGAACTAAGTACACCTGAAGATATACAGTACTTGTGGAGAATATTCAATACCGAGTCAGATCTTAATGCTCAGTCACTGTTTGAAAAAAATAAATCAAAAATCAAAAAGAGCTTAATAAGAGAATCTGAATTTCTAACGCATGAAGTCTTTAATACTTATCGTTCTGAAACAAATATGATGAGATACATTCGTTATTTAGGAGATAAAGATATTGCTCTAGATCGTTCAATGATTCCTCTAGGTTCATGCACTATGAAACTGAATGCTGCAGCTGAGCTNATACCGGTGAGTTGGCCAGAATTCTCACAAATTCATCCAGCAGTCCCCATGAACCAAGTAATTGGCTATCAGCAAATGATTAGTGAGCTTGAGGAAATGCTTTGTGAAGCAACGGGCTACTCAGCAATCTCGCTTCAACCGAATTCTGGTGCACAGGGTGAGTATGCAGGTTTAATTGCAATAAGAGGATATCATCGAAGTAGAGGCGATGATAATCGAAATATTTGCCTTATTCCGTCATCAGCACATGGTACCAATCCTGCCTCTGCTCAAATGGCAGGAATGAAAGTCATAGTGATTGAGAGTGCTGCTGATGGCAACATTAATCTTGAAGATTTAAGGGCGAAAACTAAAGAGCACGAAGAAAATCTAGCGGCAATAATGATTACTTATCCTTCAACACATGGTGTTTTTGAAAAAGATGTTAGAGAGGTATGTGATATTGTTCATAGTGCTGGCGGACAGGTCTATATTGATGGCGCAAATATGAATGCGATGGTTGGAGTGTGTGCNCCTGGAGAGTTTGGAGGTGACGTTTCACACCTCAATCTCCATAAGACATTTGCCATACCACATGGTGGAGGTGGTCCAGGTGTTGGGCCGATTGGTGTTAAAGAGCATCTTATAGATTTTCTACCAAGAACACCTTTAAATAACACAGATGTAGGGAGTATTTCTGGTGCTCCATGGGGCTCAGGTAGTATTTTGCCGATTAGTTGGATGTATATTGCAATGCTTGGAAAAAATGGACTCTATGAGGCAACTTGTAACGCTATACTCAATGCAAATTATATTGTCAAGAGNCTTGAGGANCACTATCCAATACTTTATAGTGATGAAAATGGAAGAATCGCTCATGAGTGTATTATTGANATCAGACCTATTAAAGATTCAGTAGGAATTAGTGTTGATGATGTCGCTAAACGTCTTATTGATTTTGGATTTCATGCCCCAACAATGTCTTTTCCAGTTGCTGGAACCTTGATGATTGAGCCAACTGAGTCAGAATCGTTGGATGAGCTGGATCGATTTTGTGATGCCATGATACAAATCAGAAAAGAGATTAAAAAGGTTGAGTCAGGTGAATATTCTACTGAAGATAATCCATTAATTAATTCGCCTCACACTTTAGAAATGGTAACATCTTCAAAATGGGATTTTTCATATTCCAGAGAAGAGGCGGCGTATCCCGTTGAAAGTTTAAGGCGAGTTAAGTATTGGCCGCCAGTTTCTAGAGTGGATAATGTTTATGGAGATAAGAATTTGGTTTGTTCTTGTCCCAGTGTAGAAGATTATAAGTAGATTGTTATGAAATCATTTTTGATTAGTGTTTTAGGGGACGATAAGTCTGGGCTTGTAGANGGGCTTTCAAAGATCATTGTTGCAAATAATGGTGATTGGATTGAAAGCAACATGTCAAGTTTTGAGGGTAAGTTTGCAGGGATTCTAAAAGTTAATGTACCCTCAAGTAATGCTGCAAAACTAAAAAAAGAACTCACCTCTTCCTCTTTAGGTCTACAAATTGCATGTGAGGAAACTAAACCAGTTGACGCACTCAACAACGTTAAGAGTTATAACATTGAGCTAATTGGTCAAAACCATGTAGGAATTATAAATAAACTTTCTCATGTTTTAGCAGACGAGTTGGATGCTAATGTTGAGGAGTTAAAGACTGAGATAATTGATGCCTCAATGTCTGGAGAGCAACTCTTTAAAGCCCAAATTAATCTTCATTTNCCTNCCTCACTNGATGAAAATCTAATCAGAGATAAGCTTGAGCAAATTGCTGATGAGATGATGGTAGAAATATATTCNTACGAAAGTTAGAATTAATCAAAAACTTCCATGGGCAATAAAAGCACTATTTCTATAGTTTGACTTTCCGTAGCTAAAGGGTTCTCCACTCGGCATTATAACTTCTCCACCTGCTGATCTTAATACTGCATCTCCAGCAGCTGTATCCCACTCCATAGTTGGNCCAAATCGAGGGTAAACATCAGCCTCACCGCAGGCAACTAAGCAAAACTTTAATGAAGAGCCAATGGAAATTGTATCTTTGATACTATTGCTATTAAGCCAATTATTTGTCGACTCATCTCGGTGAGAGACACTTGCAACAGCAACAGGACCAGAATTTGGGACCGGTCGTATTGTAATTTTTTGAATACCTTTTTCGGATTCTTCAAATGCTCCTGTAGCGCTTGAAGCAAAAAACATACGATCAAGAGCTGGCGCATAGACAACGCCTAAAGTGGGAATTCTATTTTCTATTAGACCAATATTGACAGTAAATGAGCCTAGTCCATCCTTTTTAAGGAATTCTTTCGTACCATCCAATGGGTCAATTAGAAAAAATTGTTCAGTAGCCTCTGCCTGATGACTGCTTGAGTTTTCCTCAGAAATAATTGGGACATCAGGAATTATTTCTTTTAGTTTCTTAAGAATGATATGCTCTGCAGCCTCATCAGCAAGTGTAACGGGAGATCCGTCATCTTTATAGTTAACTTCGATTGAGCTTTCATAAATTTTCATAATCTCGCGACCAGCATCTCGAGCTACTTCTCGCAACTCTTCTAGTAATTGCGAATAATCTATCTGCATCATTTTATGAGGTAATAAACTTAAGTGATTATATTGTGCTCTGGGCCAAATGGGAATTTTGTAATGTCATAAGCACTATCATCAGTCAGAACCATTACGTCATGCTCTCTATAGCCTCCTGCCCCTGCTTTACCCTCAGGAATCATAATCATCGGCTCCATAGAAACAACCATGTTTTTTTGAAGGACTGTATCAATATCCTCTCTTAATTCAACACCAGCCTCACGGCCATAATAATGAGACAGGACTCCAAAGGAGTGACCATAGCCAAAGGTTCTACTTTCGAGTAAACCATATTCTTCAAAAATTTTATTCAGTTCAAGCGCAATATCTTTACAAGCAACCCCAGGCTTGATTAGCTTCATGCCCTCTTCATGAACTTTGACATTTATTTCCCATAGCTTCAAAGATGCTTCATCAACATGATCATAAAACAAGGTTCTTTCTAAGGCAACATAATAGCCAGCAATCATTGAAAAGCAGTTAAGACTTAAGATATCTCCTTTCTGAACTTGTCTTGTAGTGACAGGGTTATGTGCACCATCAGTATTGATTCCAGATTGAAACCAAGTCCAAGTATCCATTAGTTCCGAATGAGGATAGCGCTTTGCAATTTCTCTAACCATGGCTTGCGTAGAGTGAAGTGCAACTTCATGTTCAGGCACTCCTTCTTTAACAGCTTCAACTAGTGCAGCACCACCAATATCGCAAACATTTGCCCCCTGGATGATATGGGCTATCTCCTCATCTGATTTAATTGAACGCATTTTCATGCAGTCGACAGAAATATCAACAAAGTCGGCTTGATCAAAGGCCGCATGAAGTTTATCTAAACGCTCTTTAGTAATATGGTCAAATTCAATACCAATTTTTCCACCATTTTTAGCCAGCTGCTGTAAGGCATAAAAGTAGCTATCTTTTTGCCAGTCTGTATAGACTAAATTTTCACCAAAGGTCCGCCTAAAGGGTTGCCCGCCATCAATATTGGCGGTGACAGATGTCACTTTGTCTTGAGTAACTACAAGAGCATAAGGTCTTCCAAATGAACAGTATAGAAAATCACTGTAGTAATTGATGCAATGAATAGAGGTAAAAATCACAGTATCAATATTGCTTTGAGCCATATGATTCTTTAGTTTTTGCTGTCTATTTAGGTACTCTTGATCACTAAATGTATGGATGATATTGTCACCATTTGGTATTAGAATTGTTCTTGGCATGTTCATAGTAAAATCCCGGATGTATTTAATTTGAGCGGATGTTAGACAATAATGTTAAGTATAGCAAGCTTTTTTTTAGAAGAGCTAAGTTTAGATTAGAAAACGCCATAAATTTTTTTCCAAATACTACTTATTTTGACTTGTTTAAAACATTTTCGCGGACAAAAGTATAGACGCCAGATGCAACAATAATTGTTGCTCCTGTGAGCGTCAGTATATCTGGCCTTTCGGAGAGTATGATGACTGAAAGTAGCAATGCAAAGACTAGCCTTGAATATCGAAAAGGGGAAATAACTGACATCTCTCCAGTTCTAGCTGCAATAACAATTGAGTAGTAAGCAACGACGCCAAATGCAGAAGCTCCAGCAAAATAAATTATTTGCGTTGAGCCCGGAAGTATCATTTCAGTGCTAAATGGAATTAGAAGGAGGCCCGATAAACCAAAAGCCAAGAATGCATACAAAGAAATGGTTACAGAGGGCAATTGAACTTTTATAGCTCTAGTTGCTAGATCTCGTCCAGCCAAAAACATAGCTCCAAGCAATGCAAATATGGATGCTGGCATAAAGCTCCCAAAGCCTGGACGTAAAATTAATAGAACGCCCAAAAAGCCTACAAAAACAGCGCTCCATCTTCGCCAACCTACCTTTTCTTTAAAGAAAATTGCTGCCCCAATGGTTACTAGTAACGGCATAACTTGTATGATTGCAGAGGCTGAAGATAACGGTGTTAAAGCAATAGCTAGAACAAAAAACAAAGCTCCAAAAAGCTCGCATAGTGTGCGAACAATGATAGGCGCTGTTAACAAATCCCTATGAAAAATCGGCGCACGAGTGAAAAGTCCAATTAACAAGAAAATAATGCTTCCACTGAAGCCAAGAATAATTATGATTTCTGAAATCGGAAGATCGGCTGAGAGTATTTTAATAAAAAGATCCTCAAATGCAAAGCCAGCCATTGCGAGAATCATAAAAAGGATGCCCTTTAAGTTATCCATCTTTTTTGATCCAGATATTAAAGTTGAATTTTAACTGGAGCCATGACTTCTTGAGTAATTATTTGTTTTCGGCGGAGTCCATTGTTTTAAGGAGTCACTTGATGGCTTAAAAATTTCTACTTTTAGTGGGTAACAATTTGCTTTATCACTTGAATGACTGGAACTACAATCACCACCCGGACATGCTGATAATCCTCCTAAAAGATCGATTTCAGCAAAAAACTCTATGAAATCATCTGGCCTAACTGGACTTGCTTTCATGAAGTATTGGTGTGTATTTTTTGTAAACCCAGTACACATAAAAACATTAAGAACATCGTGAACATCATGCTCAATTTCTTCAATTGGTTTTTGTTGCTGCTCCGAGAGGGCCCTGCATAAATTCGAGTGACAACAGTAGTGGTACTCCTCATTATTTAATGCGACATGTGTATAGGGGTCGCATCGGGTGCCAATAACATCATGGACACTCCCACCGTCCTCATCATAGCCATACCAGTCGAGCGTGTCATGAGTAATAGTTGCCATCGGCCTTAAAAATGGAAGGTTTGAATAAAGTCTATCACCAGTACTCACATGAGTCCCATAAAGTGCACGCGTTTTGCCACTAAAGAAACGTTCATTGATATTATTTTTGTTCCATAAATTTAAATCGCCAACTTGTGGCCCCTCTGTACTAACAATTCGAAAAAAACAACCCGCAGGCACTTCAAAAGTTTTAGCGTCTCTTGGAGGTACAATGATAGATTCTATTAGATTCATATTGTCTCTGGCAGATTGATAAAGATTTGCGTCGTAGGCCGGTAGATTGTCAATGGGGTAAGATATGATTGGTTTAATTGCACGGCGACTTTTTGCATCATTTGGCTCTGGACTTTGATTAATTATTTTCATAGTTTTCTCCTATTATTAGAACCACATCAATTATGTTTAGTTTAGATAGCTTTCCCAAAGCCCCCACCTCCAGGCGTTTTGAGAATAAAAAGATCATTTTCCCCAACCTCTACCTGCCCTTTGGTGCCTAGTCTCGTCACACTCTCATCTGAGTGAATGACATAATTTTCACCAAGAGCTCCTGATTCCCCTCCAGATAAACCATAGGGTGGTATTTTTCTGTGGCCTGCGATAAGGTTTACTGTCATCGGTTCAAGGAAGCGCATCCTTCTATCTACTCCATCTCCTCCCATATTCAATCCTTTGCCGCCTGAATTTTTTCTGATACTAAAAGACTCAAGTTGAACTGGAAAGCGCCATTCTAAAACTTCTGGATCAGTCAGTTTTGAGTTGGTCATGTGGGTATGGACTGCACTACAACCGGGCTGATTGATACTGGCTCCAGATCCACCACAAATTGTTTCATAATTTTGGACTTTGTCGTTACCCCAAATAAAATTATTCATTGTCCCTTGTGATGCTGCAAACTCTCCTAGAGCTCCAAGCAAAGTATCAACAATGTATTGTGAAGTCTCAACATTACCTGAAAAAACAGCTGCTGGATATTGAGGGTTAATCATCGAGCGTTTGGGTATGATTAAATTTAAAGGTTTAAGGCACCCATCATTAAGAGGTATTTCATCATCCACTAGACAGCGGAAAACATAAAGCACTGCAGCATAACAAATTGAACTTGGAGCGTTATAGTTTCCTGGGTGTTGATTACTTGTGCCAGTGAAGTCAATGGTTGCAGTGCGATTCACTTTGTCGACGCTTATGGAGACTACGACTTGATGACCGTCATCCATTTTATATGTAAAGCTTGAATCACTAAGAACATCTAAAACCCTTCGAACTGACTCTTCAGCGTTGTCTTGAACGTGACCCATGTAAGCATGAACAACCTCAAGTCCATAGTGCTTTATTACTTTAATGAGTTCTTGAGATCCTTTTTCTGCGGCTGCAACTTGTGCTTTTAAATCGGCAATGTTTTGTTTAATATTTCGAGCAGGGAGCTCATCTAAGCTTAACAAGTTGTATATTTCGTTTTCAAGAAATACTCCCTTAGAGACTATGGTGAAGTTGTCAATTAGGACGCCTTCTTCTTTAACATGGGTTG
>PASI01000014.1 GCA_002711905.1 Thiotrichales bacterium | reverse complement strand
ATTATGTATTAAATATCAATAGAAGCTATGCTTATGAAGACCTTCGTTCAATTAGACAAAATCAGCGCAAACAATATCAGCCAATCACAGGAATTATTTTAGCTGAAGGTCTTGGCAAATATGCTTTCCCGGGTGACGAATATATTGAATCAATTAAGTCAGTCATAAACTTTAATCAACTAGAAAGACATGACTTTTTGAACTAAGTAGAGCCCTAATAAATATAAAAAACCCGCTTAGAGCGGGTTTTTTTTGAATCAATTTCAGCCTTAGAATTAACGCTTTGAATATTGCTCGCTCTTACGCGCTTTCTTCTTGCCCACTTTCTTGCGTTCAACAACACGNGCATCACGAGTCACAAGTCCNGCACTTCTTAAATCAGAACGTGTAGCTTCATCATAAGCCATCAACGCTCTAGTAACTCCAAGTCTAATAGCGCCAGCTTGACCTGTATCGCCGCCNCCTCTAACCATGATATTGAAATCAAATTTATTATGCATTTCAACAACATCAAGAGGTTGATTTATAATCATTGAAGATGTCTCTCTACCAAAATACTCAGCCATCGGCTTTTTGTTAACNGTNAAAACACCCTTACCTTTTGTCATATACACTCTAGCAACTGATGTCTTTCTTCTTCCAGTTGCGTAAAAAACTTCTTTATCTGCCATATTAATAAGCCTTAAATATCTAAAAGTTGTGGCTGTTGCGCTGCGTGAGTATGTTCACCGCCTGCAAAAACCTTCATTTTTCTTGCCATTTCTCTTCCAAGTGGACCTTTAGGNAGCATTCCTTTAACTGCTTTTTGAATAACTTCTTCAGGCTTCTTAGCGAGTAACTCTTTAAATGGGACTGACTTTAAATTACCTACATATCCAGTATGATGATGATACATTTTGTCATTATATTTNTTACCTGTAACCGCAACCTTAGATGCGTTTACAATGACAATGTAATCTCCTGTATCAACATGAGGTGTGTATTCTGGTTTATGCTTACCGCGCAGTCGAGANGCAACTTCAGTCGCAAGACGACCTAGTGTTTTGCCATCTGCATCAACTAAAAACCAATCTCTTTTTACCTCATCTGCTTTCGCACTAAATGTTTTCATAACTCTTTTATCTTCGTCAGATTAGAACAAGCGCACTATTATAATCACTTTTTATTCTTAATGTAAGTTTTCATATTGCAAATACATCAAATATCTAGCAATCAATATGAGGTAGAACTCACATTATTTTGTCATCAGATCCATATCCTTTTGATAGAGTTTAGTTTCCACATCCATTAATCCAAGCAATGTATGAAATAAACTGTCATGTGATTGAGGAAGGTCAGCATTTTCTCTTAACTTTTCTNTATCAAAAACCTCAGACAATGATTCATCTAACCACATAAAAGCTGGAACATCAATCTGTTCATTGGGAGCCATAAAGTAAGGCATTCCATGCAAATATAGCCCCCCCTCTCCTAATGATTCACCATGATCACTCACATAAAACATGGCAGTATCCGAGTCTTGTGAATTTCTTTTAAGAAGTTCTATTACCTTCGAGAGGAAATAGTCAGTGTACAGAATTGTATTATCGTAAGAATTACTGATCTGCTCATTGGAACATTCATTTAATTGATTTGTTTTACANATTGGNTTGAATACCTCAAATTCTTCTGGATACCTCTTATANTAAGCCGGCCCATGACTTCCCATAGTATGTAATACAATTAATGTGTCTCTTTTATTTTGCTCATTAATGTAATTCTGTAAATTAATCAACATTCCTTCATCCCTGCATTCAGGATTACAGAAAGGATTATTCTCAGATGAACGATAGTCTTCGAATTCAATTCGATCTGCGACACTTTTTGAACTAGAGTTATTTTCTAGCCAAATTACGNTAACTCCAGCCTGACTGATTAGGTCGAGGACATTACTCATATTTTTTCCTTTAGCATGGGAATAATTATCACGGTCAAGGATTGAGAACATGCATGGAACTGACAATGCTGTATCAGTACCACATGAAGTCATAGCTTTAAATGANATAATATCCTCTTGCTCAAGATAGGGATTAGTTTTTCGANCATAGCCATTAATTGACATACGGTCTCTTCGAGCAGTTTCTCCAATTACAAATATGACTAATCGTCTTTTATCTGACTTTTTATTAATTTTGGCATCTAGGCCAATCTCCTTAAATGGCTTCGCACTTGTCTCTATTTGAGAGTCAATAAACTTTATTGATGAATACAANTAATAAGTTGGCGTGATATAGAGTCTTAAATCTCGATTTTCTCTAGCAAAAGATGAGTAATGCTTTGAAAAAGACAACACAACAATGACAAAAACAACAATTAATACAAATAANATCTTAATTCTTTGCCATAATTGGGCTTTAATTGAAGCTTTNACAAGTGGGATTTTCCATACATAAATTGATGGAATTAGGCCCAATAGGCAAAAATACAGCATTGATTTAACACTTACAAGATCGCTAAATTCACTTGTATCAGTCTCAAAAGTATTGGTGATCATATTATGATCAAAAACTATTCCAAAATTATTGGTACTATAAGTCACAACTGCAGAAACAAGGAGTAATAGAATTAAAATGGGTTTTACGGACCATCTAAAACAAAACACTATTAGCAATGCTGATAGAAAAGTGAATAAAAATAAAAATAAAGAGCCTAGAAATAACCAGTTTTCAGATAATGGATAAATCTGCAATGTTTTTTCTAAAAATGTAAAATTACCTGTTAAAGTTAGAAATGCTGCAACTAACAATACAAGATTAACTTCTGATAATTTTTTAGAAAAAAGCTGCATTTATTTTGATTGAAAAAATTTTATTATATTATCCATTAGATAACAAAGGAAGTAATGCTTAACTCACACATACACTTAGATTTTGATAACGTTAATTCACCGTCAAGCTCAACTACTGGGGTTATTATCCCTTCAACTGGGAAGGATAACTGGGATAGCGTCATTGCATGCTGTCATTCCAATGACAATAGTTATTTTGCCCTTGGAATTCATCCATGGTTTGTAAAAGATCATCAAATGATTGATTTGCATGACCTTGAAGTTCGAATTGAAGAGGAAAAGCCTATTGCAGTCGGAGAATGCGGATTAGATTATGCAAAGGTAAAAGATCAAAACACGCAACGATTTTTCTTTGACGAGCAAGTTGCTTTAGCGACAAGGTTTGACTTGCCATTAATCATTCACTCAGTTCATGCGACTGAAGACGTCACTGACTTACTTAAGTCATATTCAAAATCACGAGGGGTAATCCATGCCTATTCTGGAAGCCTCCAACAAGCGGAAAATTTACTAAAAATCAATTTTTCATTTGGATTTGGAACCTCTCTTACCAATCCTCACGCATACAAACTGCACGACATTGTTAACTTTCTGCCCCTTGAATCGATAGTCATTGAAACAGATGACAGGAAAAACCCTGATGAATTGATTCAAGTTGCCGAAAGAGTAGCAAGAATAAAAAAAATAACCGTTGATCAAGTCATTGAACAATGCGATCAAAATACTTTTAATATTTTTAAGATAAGTTAATGGCTGGAAGTTGTGCTCGAACTGAAATATTAGTGGGTCAGTTGGGCTTAGCTCAATTAGCTGAATCACATGTAGTCATTGCTGGACTTGGTGGAGTGGGTGGAGCTTGCGCTGAATCTCTTTGTAGGGCTGGAATTGGCGAATTAACCTTAATTGATTTTGATACTATTGCCAAAACAGATCTGAATCGTCAACTTATTGCACTTCATTCGACTTTAGGCGAGTCAAAAGTCAATGTCCTTGCGCAAAGATTAAGAGATATTAATCCTGATACTGTTATCAATGAAAAAAACCTGTTTATTGACAGTAAAGAAGCTGAGCTAATTGCCAATGATTCCGATTTGAACTTTGTTGCCGACTGCATTGATGCAATTGCCTGCAAAACAAATTTAATTGATGCTTGTAATCGTTCAGATATGCCAATAATATCTAGCATGGGAGCAGGTGGAAGGCTTGATCCAACCAAAGTCACAATTTCAAGAATGGATAAAACAGAGTATTGTGGCCTAGCTAGAGAATTAAGAAGACAACTCAGAAATAAAAACGCCTCATTAAAGTTTCCAGTAGTCCATTCTACAGAAGTACAAATTAAGGCACTTCCCCATGAAGCAGTTAATGAAACTGATCTATCACCCCCAGGGAGGCCAAGAGCGGTAAATGGNGCTATATCNTATATGCCCAATATTTTTGGTTTAATGATGGCAGGACACATTATTCAAACTATACTAAGGTCATGAGTAACTTTAAAATAAATATGTCATGGTGAGAACTGAAAGCCCAATTTGTGACTTCGATTTACCTGCAGTTGATTTCAANCTGACGGGAGTTGATGGAAAGCAANATGACTTAAACTCGCTTCAAGGGCCAAATGGTTTATTGATTATGTTTATCTGTAACCACTGTCCCTATGTTAAATCTATTATTAATCGAATAATTAGAGATGCAAGCGAACTTCATAAACTTGGGATAAATAGCGTTGGTATTATGTCAAATGACCCAAATGAGTATGAAGAAGACTCGTTTGAGAATATGAAAAAAATTGCATCAGATCTCAATTTTCCTTTTCCTTATCTAATTGATGAAACTCAGGAAGTTGCAAAGTCTTATGGTGCTGTTTGTACACCAGATTTTTTTGGATACAACAAAAATCTTGGTCTTCAGTATCGGGGAAGGCTTGATGAGTCCAGAAAGGAATCTGTTACAGATGCAAAACGCGAGTTATTTGAAGCAATGAGAGCCATTGCTGAGACTGGAAAAGGGCCAGTAAATCAAATTCCTTCTATGGGCTGCTCAATTAAATGGTTTGATTAGCAATACTTTTTAATTCATTTTCCGATACTAGTCACCTCATCTTCATTCATAGGGCTAAATCAAGGTATAATACCGCCCTTTATTTTCACTGCCCTCCCATATCATGTCTGAGCATGCATCAAGCATNACATTTAACAGTTTTGGCCTTTCTNAAGAAATAATTAAAGTACTAGATGACGTAGGATATGAAACACCTTCTGCAATTCAAGCTCAATGCATCCCACATCTTCTTGATGGCCATGATGTCATTGGTCAAGCTCAAACTGGAACAGGCAAGACGGCAGCCTTTTCTCTTCCTCTAATTGATAGAATAGATATAAGCAATAATCAAGTTCAACTTTTGGTACTTGCACCTACTAGAGAACTTGCGATTCAAGTCTCTGAGGCAATCCAAACATATTCAAGGCACATTAAAGGTTTTCATGTCCTTCCTATATATGGTGGACAGTCATATGATATNCAACTAAGACCTCTAAAAAGAGGAGTTCATGCAGTTGTAGGTACTCCAGGTAGAGTTATGGATCATTTAAAAAGAGGAACCCTTAAGCTAAATTCACTCAAAGCTCTTGTCCTAGATGAGGCAGATGAAATGCTAAGAATGGGCTTTATTGATGATGTCAAATGGGTCATGGAAAAGCTCCCTAAAGAACGCCAAATTGCTCTTTTTTCAGCCACAATGCCAGATGTCATTAGACGGGTTGCTGAAAAATTTCTTAACAACCCTAAAATAGTAAAAGTTAAAACAAAGACTGCTACAGCAAAAACAATTAGCCAAAGATACTGGCTTGTTGGCGGTGTACACAAGCTTGATGCACTAACGCGGATTTTAGAAGTTGAGACATTTGATGCTCTTCTTATATTTGTTAGAACAAAAACCGCAACTGTAGATTTAGCAGAAAAACTGTCAGCTAGAGGGTTTACTGCTGAAGCAATCAATGGTGATATTGCCCAGAACCAAAGAGAGAGAATTATTCAGCAACTCAAAAATGGCAAAATTGATATATTAATTGCAACTGACGTTGCTGCTAGAGGTCTCGATGTGGAGCGAATTTCTCATGTAGTCAATTATGATATACCTCAAGATCCTGAATCATATGTTCACAGGATCGGAAGAACTGGAAGAGCAGGTAGAGAAGGCAAAGCAATTCTTTTTGTTGCGCCTCGTGAGAGAAGAATGCTTAAGACGATTGAAAGAATTACCCGTCAACCAATTGAGCCAATGATGCTTCCATCAGCCAAAATTATTAATGAACAAAGAGTCATTAACTTTAAACAAAGAATTACCGATACCCTAGAAAACCAAGATTTAACAATTTTTGAAGAACTGATATCAAGCTATCAAACAGAGCATGAAATTGACGCATTTAAGATTGCTTCATCTTTGGCGCTAATGGCGCAAGGGACTGAACCGCTTTTTCTCAATGAAAAAGAAATTAATCAACCTAAATTTGACTCAGATAATAAAAATAAAATTTCAATTTCAATTGCAGCTGACCCGCTGAAAGACAATCCCTCAATTCAGATGCGTAGATACAGAATTGCAGTTGGCCGAAAAGATAACATCAAACCTGGAAATATTCTTGGTGCAATAGCAAATGAGGCAGAGATTAGTAGTGCCTTTATTGGAGCAATTCAAATCTTTCAAGATTTCACAACGGTTGATTTGCCAGATGAGATGCCAAAAGAGACTCTTGCTATACTTAAGAATACAAGAGTCTTTGATAAGAAACTGAATATAGAGGAACTTTCAGAAAAAAATAATACTACCGCTCCTCGTGAATCAAAAAGTCACTTTAAAAGAGAGCCCTCAAAAAGAAAAGGTGATAGAAAACCACGCTCAAATAGAGATAAAAAATTTTCAAGAAGTAGATCCAGAAAATAGCCTCAAAATGCTGCTGCTATCAAATTAATATACATTCTTGAATTTTTAGGTTAAAATTGCATACGCTGGTTAAAATTCAGCTAATTTTTATGTTGTGTTGTTGCTTCATTGTATGACGGTTTCACAGTAATTTGGGTTGGTTGCATCTTTTCCATGTTTTATTTTTTTTTAGGAGACTGCATGTCTACAACAACAGGACGCGTCAAATGGTTTGACGCAAAAAAAGGTTTTGGTTTTATTGAACAAGAGAGTGGTGATGATGTATTTGTTCACTTCAGAGCTATTCAGGGTGATGGTTACAAGTCACTCGAAGAAGGTCAAGAAGTAGAATTCGAACTTGAAGATGGCGCTAAAGGCCCTCAAGCTGCTAACGTAGTACCGAAATAATTTAAGAATTATTTTATAAAAACCCAGCCTCAGTGCTGGGTTTTTAAATTAACCCGCAATATTAATCTCTTGTACTGACTGAATTTAACAGTGTAGTTCGTTAGATTAGTAATCAAATATTTACTAGGTAGTTTGACTAAGGATTCTGTCTGTCTGCCTACACAATGCTCACTTTTTATTTAGTAGAGTCACTTCTGTTTTGTGTATCGCAATACATATATAATTGTAATAAAGCTATTAATCTATGAAGACATTCTACTGGTATGACTATGAAACTTTTGGTCTTTCACCAAAAGTCCAAAGAATTGCTCAATTTGCAGGAATAAGAACAGATGAAAATCTCAATGTTCTTGATGAGCATATGTTTTACTGTAAACCCACTCATGACAGTCTGCCAGCTCCTGAAGCATGCGCTGTAACCGGTATTACACCACAATTATGTGAAAAAAAAGGCCTTATTGAGCATGAGTTTATAAAGAAAATTCATGATGAATTCTCATCGCCTGAAACATGTATTGTTGGCTATAACTCAATTGCATTTGATGATGAATATACAAGGCATACTCTTTTTAGAAATTTTTTAGACCCCTATACTTGGCATTGGCAAAATGGCAATGCAAGATGGGACATACTTAATGTTGCAAGATTTTGCTATGCTCATAAAGAAGAAGGGAGTCTTAATTGGGTTAAAAATGAAAAAAATAGACCTATCTTTAAGCTTGATAGACTTGCGCCTGCCAATAACATTGAGCATGCCAATGCACATGATGCATTGGCTGACGTTAGGGCTACTATTGGTATTGCAAAAATTATTAAAAAGACACAGCCAAAGTTGTTTGATTACGCGCTAAGCCTAAATGATAAAAAAGAAGTGGGTAAATTAGTGAAACCTTTACATCCCATGCTTTTAACATCTTCATCATTTGGTTATAAATCTTCATTTACAAGACTTGTGACTGCAATTTGTAATCACCCTGAATACAATGATCGTGCGATTGTCTTTAATTTGAATCAAGACCCTGAAATCTTTTTGGAGCTTGAGACTGAAGAATTAAAAACATTAACATTTTCAAGAAAATCAGATTTACCCAAAGGAATAGAAAAAATTAATCTTAGTGAGCTGGTCTATAACAAAAGCCCAATGTTTGTATGCAGTCCAAATTCAGACAACTTTAAAATCTCACCAATTTTGATTGATAAATTTCAATTAAATTTGGAAAAATGTCTGAAAAATCTGCGATTTATACAGCAGAATAGACAAAGTATTGAAGATAAAGTGCGTGCAATTTACAAAAATGACTCTGGCAGAGAACAAAGCAGAGATGTTGACCAGTCTTTATATGATGGCTTTATAAGTAACCATGATCGAATAATTTGTAATGAGATTCAAAACCTTTCACCGACTCAATTAGTTGATTATTTACCGGCATTTGAAGACAGAAAATTAGTAAAGTTATTTTTAAATTTTAAGGCAAGAAATTACCCACATTTACTTAATGAATTTGAACAAGAACAATGGTTTGAAATAGTTCAATCCAGAATTCAAAGTGGTGAAAACGGATTTCTTTCAATTGATAGCTTTGAAAGAAGCATAGAAAGCCTTAGGGAAAGCCATCCTGAAAGGGAAATCCTTTGGAAAGAGCTTGAAGACTATGCACAATCATTTATCTAATTGTGAGAGCTAGTTATTGATAAATTTGTAAAAATTAAGTATAATATTTGCCCATAGTTTAATCAATAAAAGGTTCAAATGAACGCAGAAACAAGAAGTGAAATGTTTGGTAGACTTTTAACGCAAATACCAAATCCAACAACTGANCTGAACTACTCAACATCGTTTGAATTACTAGTCGCTGTTACGTTATCGGCTCAAGCTACTGATAAAAGTGTTAATCAAGTGACGGATATCTTGTTTCCTCTTGCAAATACCCCAGAAACTATATTCGAACTTGGTGAAGACACTCTAAGAGAAACAATCAAATCTATAGGTCTATTTAATTCAAAAGCAAAACATATCATTCAAACTTGCAGAATACTAATAGATAAATATAACTCTGAAGTTCCAGAAACTAGAAAGGANCTTGAAGCTTTACCTGGTGTTGGCAGAAAAACAGCAAATGTAGTTCTAAATACAGCATTTGGTCAACCAACTATTGCAGTAGATACGCACATATATAGAGTCGCTAACAGAACTGCTATCGCATCTGGAAAAACTGTGTTGGAAGTTGAAAAGAAACTCATTAAATTCATACCAGATGAATTTAAAGTTCCAGCACATCACCTTATGATTCTTCATGGCAGGTATGTCTGTAAAGCAAGATCACCCCACTGCACCGATTGCAAATTACTGGATTTGTGTGAATATGAAGAGAAAAATATTTAAAGAATATTGAGTGTTTACTTCTGACAGATCTAAGCAGAGGCAATATCTAAAACAAGCCTGGGAAAAATACACTAGACAGGATCAACTAGAACCGTTGGAGCTGCAATTAGCCAAGATAGTTGAAAAGCATCCAGAATATCATGACTTGATTAAAAACTTAGATTCAGAGTATTTTCCTGAACAAGGCAACACCAATCCATTTCTTCATATAAATCTTCATTTGACTCTTCAAGACCAGCTGACAATGGACCAACCGAAAGGAATTAAAGGAATTCATAATAGACTTTTAGTAAAAATCAAAGATGAGCATGTAGTGGAGCATATGATGATGGAGCATATAGCCGAAATGATTTTCAACGCTCAAAAAAATAATACAGCTTTTGATCTTGATGGGTACATCATCGCTTTAAAGAAGCTCTAAGGACTTATTTATTAATACTCTTATATATANGCTACTAAGAACTCTTATATATTAAGCCCACTCAACAAAATTTTTGAGCAATTGAAGACCATCACTTTGTGATTTTTCAGGATGAAATTGAACCGCAAATACCTTATCAATAGCTATTGCAGAAGCAAATGAATGTCCATATTCTGTTGTTCCCACCACACAGGTAGTATCAATCGGATTAACGTAATAACTATGAACACTATAAAAACGACTATCATTATCAATTTTNTACCAAAGTGGGTGATTTTTAACTTGATTAACGTTATTCCAACCCATATGTGGTATCTTTAAATCTTTATTGCTAAATTTAACCACATCTCCTGGTACTATTGAAAGTCCATCTGTACCATTATTTTCTTCACTATAACCGAATAATAACTGAAGTCCAAGACAAATTCCTAGAAATGGTTTCGATTCCGAAGATAATTTTATTTCATTTATTAAAGAGTTGGATTCAAGCGCTCTCATGCAAGAGCCCATCGCCCCTTGTCCTGGAAATACAACTCTATCTGAATCTCGAATGACTTTTGGATCACTAGTGAGAATGCACTCATCATTTGGAGCGACATATTCCAATGCTTTTTGAACGGAACGAACATTTCCCATTCCATAGTCAACAATTGCAATTGTTTGCATGTTGCCCTTCCTAGTAGTCTTCTATAGTGAACCCTTGGTTGAGGGAATTATATTTGATTGCCTTTCATCTGGAGTTGTTGCCATTCGAAGCGCCCTACCAAATGCCTTAAAAACTGTTTCAGCTTGATGATGCGAATTGATTCCNTTTAGATTATCAATGTGAAGAGTTACCAAGGAGTGATTAACAAATCCCTGAAAAAACTCTCTAATAAGATCAAGATCAAATGATCCTACTCTGTCTCTTGTAAACTTTACACTTAGATCCAATCCTGGTCTTCCTGATAAGTCAACAACGACTCTTGATAATGCCTCATCAAGTGGAACATAGGCGTGACCATATCGACTCAGTCCTTTTTTATCACCCACGGCCTCAAAAAAAGCCTGTCCGAGGGTTATTCCGATATCTTCAACTGTGTGGTGATCATCAATTTCAGTNTCTCCTTGACAGTCTATGGTTAGATCCATCAATCCGTGACGAGCAATTTGATCTAACATATGATCTAAAAATGGTACGCCTGTTTCAATGTTAGACTTGCCAANACCGTATAACTCAAGACTTACTTTNATGTCAGTTTCGTTTGTTTTGCGCTCTTTTATAATCATAATTTGATTTTATCTTATGAAATATAGTCTTTGATGAGTATTTCAGCTATTTGAATTGTATTCAGAGCCGCTCCTTTTCTAATATTATCCGAAACAACCCACATATTTAATCCATTTTCAAAGCTTATGTCTTCTCTTATTCTACTCACATAGGTTGCGTCATTGTTAGTTGCTTCCGAAAATGGAGTTGCATAACCTCCATCCTCTCTTTGATCCATCACTACTACACCATCAGCTTTTTCAAGTAGATTTCTAGCGTCATCTGCACTTATTTTTTCTTTAGTTTCTATATGCACAGCCTCAGAATGACCAAATACCACTGGAATTCTGACAGCTGTCGGATTGACAAGAATATTTTCATCCTCAAAGATTTTTTGAGTCTCCCAGACCATTTTCATCTCTTCTCTTGTGTATCCATTTTCTTGAAAAGTATCTATATGGGGTATTGCATTAAATGCTATTTGCTTAGGATATACATCTACTTCAACATCATTACCATTTAATAAATTAGCAGTTTGAGTTGTGAGTTCTGTAATTGCCTCTTTACCACTGCCCGACACTGCCTGATAAGTAGCAACATTAATTCTGGAAATACCTACTGCATCATATATTGGTTTAAGAGCGACCAACATCTGAATCGTAGAACAATTTGGATTAGCAATAATATTACGATTTGTATAACTAGCGATTGCGTGAGGATTCACTTCAGGAATAACTAGTGGAATATCCTCATCACGTCTAAAATGTGAAGTGTTGTCAATGACAATACAGCCTTGTTCAGCGGCAATAGGGGCGTATTTTTCAGAAATACTACCTCCAGCTGAAAATAATCCAATTTGAACCTTTGAAAAATCAAAAGTATCAAGATCTTCGACAACCCATGACTTACCCTGGCAAGAGACCCTACTACCAGCTGAGCGCTTTGAAGCTAAAGGGTATAAATTGTCAATAGGAAAGTTTCTCTGATCAAGAATTGAGATTAGAGTTTCACCAACTGCGCCAGTTGCCCCAACAATAGCGACGTTATATTTTTTACTCATAATGTTCTAAGGGGTTAAAAAGACTATAGATTATAAAGTACTCGACCTAATTTTCATAAATATATGCAATACTTTTAGATATTTATTGCTTTTAAGCAAGAAAATACTCTGATTTTCGATAAATCATGGAAGTTTCCATGCAACATACCGCCATTAAATGATGTTGTGTATAACTCAAACCAAGACTCACACTCCATGCAAACTACAAATGAAAATATAATTAAACTGAGTTTTCGACTTCAACATATTGATGTTGCAATTTAAATTTAGAACAAAGATGATTGCATAGTGCCTGAACTCCGTATCTTTCAGTTGCATGATGTCCAGCTGAGATAAAGGCAATACCATTCTCTTTAGCTGCTGCAGGAGTTCTTTCAGACACCTCTCCACTCAAGTACAAGTCAACCTTAAGGCTTATTGCCTCATCTATAAAGCCTTGCGCTCCACCAGTACACCAAGCAATCTTGTTTATTGATTCTTTCATTTCGCCAAATACCTGAGGCGCCCTACCTAANTCTCTCTCAACTANACTCAAAAAACTCTTTAAATCAGTTTTTAACTCACCCTGCCAAAGATAGCTATCTTCAACTGGCTTCATTTTTTTTATCCCAAGAATCCTACCTAATTCAATATTATTTCCTACTTCAGGGTGATCATCCAATGGGAGGTGGTATCCAAAAAGATTGATATTATTATTAATNAGCAAGGCAATCTTCTTTCGCTTCGCTCCAGTTATCAAATTAGATTCATTCTCCCAAAAAATACCATGATGAACAAAAATAGCATCCGCCTTTTCTTCAATTGCGCACTCAATAAGATCTAGATTTGCACTAACGCCACTTACAATTTTATTAATAGTCTCAGACCCTTCAATTTGAAGTCCATTAGGCCCATAATCCTTAAAATTCTTTACATTTAGGAAGTTATTACAATAATTATCTAGCTCCTCTCTGCTAACCATAGTAATTCCTAATTACATCTATAAGACTGTTATTCTCACTTGGCTCACTAACACTGATACGAATGAAATTTTCTAAATCAGAGCTTTTAGAAAAGCATTTTACTAATATCCCATTCTCTTTAAGAGCGCTATGCAGAGAATGCGCGTCCTCAGAATGAACAAGAATAAAATTGGTTTGAGAGGGGTAGACTTTGAATTTGGGGAATAATGAAAGCTCACGAGTAAGGCGACTTCTTTCTTCGATAATTATTTGCGCATTATCAAGAATTCGTTGCTTGTCTTTAAGTAAAAAATTAGCACTAGTTTGAGTTAAGGTATTTATATTATAGGGAAGTCTCAATTTATTTAATTGCGCTATTGTTTCTTGATNCCCAATTAAAAGGCCCAGCCTAAGTCCAGCAAAACCGATTTTTGAAATTGTCCTTAAAACTAGTAAGTTAGAAAAATTTGAAATTTCAGATAAAAAACTTTTATCTGAATAGGCGTAGTAAGCCTCATCNAGAACAACCATGCAGCTAGTTGACTTAACAATTTCAATAATAGCATCATAATCAAATGAATTACCTGTCGGGTTATTAGGGTAAGCAATAAAAATTATCTTTGGCTTTTCTCTTTCGATCGCCAAAATAGNTTCACTTAAGTTAATATCAAAATTAGAATCTAATTTAACCCCATGGTAGTCTAAATTAACGTACTTTGATACCAGTTCATACATCACAAAACTTGGCTCAAAGCTCATTATTAAATCATCTTTACCGCAAGCAAGTGCTAAAAGCTGAATTAGCTCATCAGAGCCATTTCCCAAGAGAACTCCAAACTCATCTGGAATATCCATTAAGGCTCTAAGAGTATCTTTAAGCTCACTCGAATCAGCTTCAGGATATCTATTAACCTCAGACTGCTCAATACGTTTTAAGAATTCGACTTTTAAATCTTCGGGAACACCAAAAGGACTCTCCATTGCATCTAACTTAATCATATCCTTTGAGACAGGCACATGATAAGCATCGATATTTTTTATATCAGATCTTAGCCATTGTTCAATAAAGGTCATATTGGTTTAGATGAAGTTCTGTTTGGATGATATTGCATTTTACCAAGCTTTTTTGCGCTTAATAGACATTGATAAGTATACTGAAGTGCCTTTTTACAAGCCACATCGACANCTTCACCGCTAGNAATTAAAGCAGAAATTGCACTCGATAAAGTACAGCCTGAACCGTGAAATTTATTTGGTAATTTGTCATAAGTGAATTTTTTAACCAACTTAGATTCATGATAAAGGCGATGCTCAATTTCAACTTCTGAACTATCNGAGGTAGTGACAAGAANCCAAGGACAATTAAGGCTGGCAACTGCTGCTTGTTCACTCAAACCAGGAGCAAGTGCATTTAGTTCAGCTAGATTGGGGGTTAGCAACAAACAAAGAGGCAAAAGCTCACTTTTCATAGCTTCAATCATCTCAATAGAGCTTAAATTTTCATCAGTTCCTGAAATTAAAATAGGATCAAGAACAATATTAAGTNGTTTTCNATCTTTAAGCAGTTTGGAAATTGCAATAATTTGACTTGATGATCCCAAAAGACCAATTTTTACTGTATTAAATGAAATATCTTCATTNATTAGATTAAATTGCCTCTCTAAAAGACTATCCTTTGTCACCTCTAATGAGTCCACTCTTTGAGTATTTTGGGCGGTTAGGGTNGTAATAATTGGAAGCGGAGTCAGTCCAAATTGATTGATAGTCTCAATATCTGCAGCTATCCCAGCAGCCCCTGATGGATCTAAGCCCGAAAATACTAAAACTGAATCGGCTTTGGGCCTATCCATGTATTATTGGGTTTCTTTTTGAATTAAATAATCGATTACTTCAAAAATCTTCTCTTCACTACCTGCACTAGTAGCGTTAACCANATACTTACCATTTACAATGAAAGCTGGAACCCCAGTAATACGGTATTTATAAGTATTAGCTTTGGCTTTGTTAACTGCAACCTTAACTGGAAATGACTCGTAAACTTTATTTGCTTTTGCTTCATCAACTCCATTTAATGAAAGCCATGTCACAAAATCTTGCTGAGTTTTAAAGTTNAATTTCTGAATATGAATCGCATTGAATAATGCAGAATGTAATCGATCAAGCTCACCCAATTCCTCTAAAACATAATAAAAGGTAGAGCCGTACTCCCATCCAGGGAAAACAGCTGGCTGAAGCACTAATTGAGCTGAACTGTTCATTGTCTGCATCCAATCTTCGAGCATAGGATGAACGGAGAAACAGTGCGGGCAAAAATACCAAAACAACTCTCTAACTTCGACCTGATTTCCAGTTTCAGTTTTTACTGGCTTATCTAGAACAACATAATTCTTTCCAGCTACAAACTCTGCCTGAGTAGTGTTAGTAAAAAAAACAAAAACTGATAGAACAATCAATGAGGTAAGTGCTGTAATTTTTTTCATGTTATTGGTCATTTTTATTTCAAAAATAAATTATAGATAAATTCGGTTAATCGCAAAAATTATTTGTACGAATAATTATCTTTCAGAAAATGAATTTAAATAAAATTAATTATATAGTTTATCAATATTATACTTGTGCAAATCAAAATCTTGATTACTCTGGAAATCTTCCCAGAGGTTTGAATATGGAACCTTTTTTTCTGGGTGAACACCTTCAGGGTTAAGCTCAAAAAGAGGAGCCAAGACAAACGCATACTTAAGAATATCTTTTCGAGGAATGTTTAATTTTTCATCAATTAGGTCATCGAACAAAACAAGGTCTAGGTCAATAATCCTTGAAGAGAATTTTGGAAGCTTTCGATTTCTTCCAATTGAGTCTTCAATTTGATGCAAAATATTTATAACTTCCGATGCACTTTTTTGAGTTTCAACATTGACCCCAACATTATAAAAATCATTCCCCTCAAAGCCCTCAGAAGGACTCTCAAAAACTGAAGAAATAGTAATTTTATTAAAAAAGGGTTGAAGCCGATCTAGTGCTAAACGAATATTTTTTCGTCTATCTTGGTTTGAACCAATATTAAGATGCAGCTGGCTCATTAACTTTTTGACCTCTCGATAATTACTCCAACTCCTTCAGCACCAGTAATGGCTTCACCTTTATTAAGCTTTAATTTAACCCAATTAACGTTAAACTCATTTAGAATAAGCTGACAAATCTTCTCTGCCAAGGTTTCAACAAGTTCAAACTTAGACTCACGAACAAAACTTGCTATACGTTTACACACATTTTTATAATTTAAAGCTTGGTCAATGTGGTCAGTTTTAGACGCAGCTGCTATGTCAGAAGACATCTCTATATCAAGCACTATTTCTTGGCGAATCTTCCTCTCCCAATCGTAAATACCGATCACTGTATCAACTTTAAGACCTTGCACAAAAACAATATCCATAATATATATAAATTTATTAAAACCCCTTATGATACCTTTGTGATATCCACTAATAACCACAATAAATTGCTTTCATTGATATAATTCGCGGATAAATTGAAATTTCATTTCAAAAAATATTAGGAGAATTTGTTGTTATATTTTTTAATTGCTAGCTATTTNCTAGGATCAGTTTCGAGCGCTATTATTATTTGCCGTATTCTTGGTTTGCCAGATCCTAGAACTGAGGGGTCTAAAAACCCAGGNGCTACAAATGTCCTTAGAATTGGTGGNAAAAAAGTTGCGGCATTTGTTCTTATATTTGATGGCCTTAAGGGCGCAATGCCTNTCTTGCTTGCTCATTATTTTGGCCTAAGCCTGTTTGAGTTAACAATTATTCTCCTCAGCGCTTTCCTAGGNCATGTTTTTCCAATTTACTATGGGTTTAAAGGCGGTAAAGGTGTTGCAACATACCTGGGAGGGCTTATNGGTTTAAATTTNTTTGTAGGATTAACATTTTCAATTATTTGGCTTATCGTCGCCAAAGTAATAAAAGTATCGTCCATTGCAGCCTTAACTGCAACCCTTCTCTCTCCCATTTATTTTTATTTCATAACTACTCATGACGTGAAAGCAACTTTGGTTATTTTTCTAATTAATCTGTTTATTTATTTTACTCATCGTGAGAATATTAGACGAATTATGAATGGAGAAGAGGGGGTAATTGGCTCTTAGTTAGAAGTGTTACTCTGTCTTAATACTTACACCACGATTTAATAANGCGTTAGCTACNAGAGCNAGAACAATNATCATCAAGGTAGGAACTAAAAAAGCTTTCCAAAGCTCAACAGAGCCAACACCTAGAAAACCTAATCTAAATGCATCCATCATATAATAGATAGGATTAAATGCAGACACCCCTCTCCAGAAGCTTGGCAAAATATCAATACTATAAAACATTCCGCCAAGATACGTCAGTGGCAGTAAAACAAAGTTTGGAATTATTGANATATCGTCAAAAGTCCTTGCAAAAACAGCATTTATAAAGCCAGCAAGAGCAAACATTACTGATGTTAAAAGNAAAGTAATNCCAATAATCAACAGACTATAAATTTTAATTTCAACAAAAAATGATATGGTAAAGGTTACAGCAAGTCCAACGCAAAACCCTCTTGCTATGCCGCCACTAACAAACCCTAATAAAATAACCCAATTGGGTGTTGTTGAAACTAACAATTCTTCAAAACTGTTATTGTATTTAGTCATAAAAAATGAGGAGACAGTATTTGCATAAGACTGCATGATAACCGTCATAAGAATAATTCCTGGAACAATAAAGTGNAGATAGTCAATACCCTGCATTTGNCCAATNCTNNCGCCCATTAAACCNCCAAATATTAGCAAGTAAAGAGAAGTTGTGATAACTGGTGGAACGATAGTTTGAACCCAAATTCTTGCAAATCTAAGTATTTCTTTAATAACAATTGTCTTATAAGCAATCCACATAATATTTAACTTGTAAGAGATAAAAAGAGGCCTTCTAAGCGATTTTGTGAACTACGAAGATGGGAGACATGAATATTTTTAGNAGACAAACTAGAAACCACATCAGAAATTGAAGTGCCGTCTCCAAGAGCAACTTGCAAAGTATAGTCATCTATCAATTTACAGTCGCAATCATTGATCTTAATATTACTATTTAACTTTTCGACAGTATCTAAAATAATGACTTGTTTTTTTGCCTTAGAGAGGAGTTTTTTCATATTTGATTGTTCAACTAAAACACCATTATTAAGAATTGCAATATTTCTGCACAAAGACTCGGCCTCTTCCAAATAATGAGTGGTTAAAATAATTGTCATTCCTTCTTTATTTAGCTGGGTTAAATAATGCCACATTGATTGACGAATTTCCACATCAACACCAGCGGTTGGTTCATCTAAGATCAATATGCTAGGTTTGTGCATTAATGCCCTTGCAAGCATTAGGCGCCTTTTCATGCCTCCAGATAAAGATTGGGCAACATCAAAACGTCGATCCCACAATTCCATCTTTTTTAAAAGNNCTTCTGCNTGAATTTTGGCATCATTTCTTGGGATGCCAAAATAGCCTGCTTGGTTTATCAAAATCTCCATATTAGGCTCATGAGGATTAAAGTTAAACTCTTGCGGCATTANGCCAATCATTTTTTTGACTTCATTCGTATGTAATTTCTGATCCAATCCATTAATTACAACCTCACCCGAGGTACGTTTCAATAATCCTGCAATAATTCCAATTGCGGTGGTCTTGCCCGCCCCNTTAGACCCTAAAAGTGCAAAAAAGTCACCCTTCTCAACCTTTAGATTAATACCTTTTAAAGCTTCAAGTTTGTTGGAATATGTTTTAGCTAGGTTTAGAGTAGAAAGAGCAAGAGACATAAATTAATGACAAGGGGGCAAAAAAGNTAAGAGTAAATGTGGATTATTTATCGTTTTAGTATATAAATTAATTTTAACATTAATCGCCTTTCATAGAGTAAATTTGGGATAATTAGAATGTTCAAAATTAAAGCAATTTAATAGTACATATGCCTACCNAAAAAAATGTAGAGTTACCTGATATTGGTGATTTTGATGCCGTAGATATTATCGAAGTTCTTGTAAAGGTTGGAGATACTGTAAATGAAAATGACAGCATCATTACACTTGAGACAGATAAAGCTACAATGGAAATACCNGCTCCCTTTTCAGGAANGGTAACTAGCCTTTCAATAAAGGTTGGAGATAAGGTAGTTCAAGGTGACCTAATACTGACTCTAGAAAGTGAGTCAGAGTCTGAAGATGAAACTGAAACTGATTCTGAAGTTGAAACTGATGCCTCATCAGATCAATCAGATAACAAGGTAATTGATAATAGTGAGGCAACAGTCACTTCAACTGTATCGCAAGATAATATAAAACAACCAGAGGAAGTCTCACTAAAAACAGATTCAAATTCGCATGCATCACCTTCAATTAGAAAACTAGCTAGAGAACTTGGAGTTAGCTTATCAAGAATAAATGGAACTGGNAAAAAAGGACGGATTCTTGAGAAAGATTTAAAATCCTTTGTAAAGGAGCTTGTTACTCATGGAAATTTAAATGAAGAGGTTGAGACAATCCCTTTATCAAGGATCAAGAAATTGTCCGGAAAACATCTTTCTAATTGCTGGAATACGATTCCACATGTCACCCAATTTGATGAAGTTAATATTGATCAATTAGAAAAATTTCGTAAGCATCAAAAAGAAAAAAATATTAAATTAAGCCCTTTAGTTTTCATTATGAAGGCGGTTGTTCAAGTCCTAAAACGCCACCCCAACTTTAATGCCTCTTTGGATGAAGGTGGGGAAAACCTTATTCTTAAAAAATACTTCAATCTTGGAATAGCCGTTGATACTCCTAATGGTCTTCTAGTCCCAGTTGTTAAAGATGTCAGCAAAAAGTCACTGATTGAACTTTCAGAAGAGCTTGCAGATATTTCTTTGAGAGCACGAGAAGGTAAACTTGATTCAAGTGAAATGAAGGGGGCTGGTTTCACAATATCTAGCTTAGGTGGTATNGGTGGAACACAATTCACACCGATCATTAACTCTCCGGAAGTTGCAATTTTAGGTGTATCAAGAACTCAAATTAAACCTATTTGGAATGGTAGCTCTTTTGAGCCAACTGCGATGATTCCATTGGCACTTTCATATGACCATAGAGTAATTGATGGNGCTGAGGGAGCAAGGTTTATGGCTGAATTAAATCAAGTCTTAAGTAATATTATGGAGATGTTGTTATGATTAAAACTCAAGTCTTAGTTATTGGATCTGGTCCTGGTGGATATACTGCAGCATTTAGAGCTGCAGACTTAGGAAAAGAAGTGACNCTNNTTGAGCGCNANGAATCATTAGGNGGNGTTTGNCTNAANGTTGGCTGTATTCCATCCAAATCACTTCTTCATACAGCTGAAGTTATTAATGAAACTAAGCATGCAAGTGAACTTGGGATAACTTTTTCAAAACCCAAAATTGATCTTAAGGGTGTAATAAAAAATAAAGATAGCATAGTTAATAAACTTACAGGCGGCATCCAGGCACTTGCCAAAGCAAGAAAAGTAAAAGTTATTAATGGGTACGCTAAATTTTTATCTAAAAATCAAGTTACTCTTGATGGCACTGATGAAGTTATAGAGTTTGAACAATGCGTTATTTCTGTAGGATCAAGGGTTACTAAGTTCCCTATGTTTCCTTTTGAGGATAAAAGGGTAATGGATTCTACTGATGCTCTTCTTTTGGATGATATACCGAATCGAATGCTAGTTGTTGGTGGTGGAATTATTGGCTTAGAGATGGCTACAATTTATGACGCCCTTGGGACTGAAATTACAATTGTTGAACTCGGAAGTCAAATCATTCCTGCTGCTGATAAGGATATTGTTAATCCGCTCTTTAAGAAAATTAAGAAAAATTATGCAAATATCTTCTTAAACACAAAAGTCACTTCAATGACTGCGTTAAAAAAAGGCATTAAAGTAGTTTTTGAGGGCAAGGATGCCCCTAAGTCAGATACGTTTGACAAAGTTTTAGTCGCAGTTGGAAGAACCCCTAATGGAACGCTCATAGATGCTGACAAAGCTGGTGTTAATTTTAATGAAAATGGCTTCATTGAGACAAACAAACAAATGAAAACTAACGTTGAAAATATCTATGCAATTGGGGATGTTGTTGGCCAACCAATGCTTGCTCATAAGGCAGTTCATGAGGCTAAAGTTGCTGCTGAAGTCATTTGTGGCAAAAAGTCTGGTTTTGATGCTCTGACAATTCCTTCGGTTGCTTATACAGACCCAGAGGTTGCATGGACAGGCAAAACTGAAAAAGAGCTTAAAGAAGCTGGTATAGAGTTTAAAAAAGGCATTTTTCCGTGGGCTGCATCTGGAAGAAGTTTAAGTATTGGAAGAACTGAAGGGGTATCAAAAAGCCTTTTTGATTCTAAATCGGGTAAGATTCTCGGCATGGGTATATGTGGAACAAATGCAGGCGACTTGATTGCAGAAGCAAGTCTAGCAATTGAAATGGGTTGTGATATGAGTGATATTGCGTTAACTATACATGCTCACCCAACATTATCAGAAACGACTGCGTTTGCAGCAGAAATGGCTGAGGGAACAATTACAGACTTAATGCCTCCAAGGAAAAGAAAGTAGGTTTAATATGGATTTTAAAGAAGCAAGAAAAAATGTTATCGAGCAACAAATTAGACCTTGGGGTGGACTCAATGTAAGAGCAAATCAAGCACTTTCAGATATTCCACGGGAGAACTTTGTACCTGAGGAGTATCAAAAACTAGTATTCGCAGATATTGAGATACCTCTAAATGGATTAGACAAGATGCTCTCTCCAAAAATAGAGGGAAGAATATTAGACAGTCTCAATCTTCAAGGCAATGAAGATACCCTAGAGGTTGGTACTGGAAGTGGTTACTTAACATCCGTTCTAGCAAAACTATCAAACTCAGTTACAAGCATTGAAATTGAGCATGACTTATATCTTAAAGCGAAAGAGGATATAGGGAAACTCAAGCTAAACAACATTACACTCATTAATGAGGCTTTTAGTTCTTCAAATTTTAAAGAGGCTCAGTTTGACACAATTGTCATTAGTTCTGCCCTACCCACGATAGGGGATGATTTAAAAAAACTTTTAAAAGTAGGTGGAAAATTATTTGTTGTTGTAGGCTCAAAAAATCAAATGCACGCTACCCTTATTTCAAGAGAAACTGAACTTCTTTGGAATTCTAAATCCCTTTTTGAAACTCATCTAGAATTCATGAAAGGTCATGAACCATCTATACAATTCTCTTTTTGATTTGGAATAGGCAGCCATGCTTAATTCAATTTTAAACTTTTTAACTAAAAAGCCTACTTGGTCTTTATTTGCATTTTTAGTTATCATTGGTGCATCGTTTCTTCAGATACAACATTTCTCCCTTGACGCTTCATCAGAATCATTATCTTTAGATGGCGATAACAATCTAGAGCTTTACTTTGACACTCAAAAAACTTTTGGCTCAGATGAGTCATTGATAATTAGCTATTCAGCTAAAGATGGGACAGTGCTTTCAAAAGAGCAATTGACATATTTAAGGTCACTAAGGGATGAATTATTAGATATTAATGGAATTAGCTCAGTCATATCAATTCTAGATGTTTCACTTTTTCAATCACCGCCACTCTCACTGGTTGAACTAGCAAGTGATGTTTATACAATTGACAATGGAAAAGCCGATCAAGGTCTTGTTGCTAAAGAATTTCAAAATAGCCCTCTCTACGCTAATAACATTGTCAGCTCTGATTTAAAAACTACAGCTTTATTAATCCCCCTCGCAACTGATGATCATAGAGAACTCATAAATGATGATTCACTAAAGCTATTAATAGAAAAAATTCGCGCAACAATGAGTCAATATGAAAATAACGCCACACTTTACTTGGGCGGCGTCCCGATGATTAGAAATGATGTCATTGATTTTATTAAAAATGATTTAATTATATTTAGTCTTGCTGTTGTCTTAGCTATGTCATTAATGCTTTCGCTCTTTTTTCAGAAAATTAGATGGGTTTTAATCCCAATTGCATTAAGCATCATTGGCGCTTTGTTTATGACTGGATTGATTAGCGCAATAGGTTGGAAGGTGACGGTGATTTCTGCTAATTTCTTTTCACTTCTTCTTGTCATGACTCTATCAGTAATTATTCATTTAGTTGTTCGATATAGAGAAATATCAAGCCAACAAACAGGTATCAGTAACGACGAAATGATAAGAAGAACTATAAATGAAATGATTANGCCATGCATCTATACAGTTGTCACAACNATAGCTGNATTTGCTTCACTGACTGCAAGCAATGTGCAGCCTGTAATTGATTTTGGTTTAATGATGAGTATTGGTGTCACGGTTGCNTTTATATTGTCATTTATAGGTTTTGCAATAGTCATGANGCTCTTACCGATAACTCAATNATCACAAAAACCTGGGNNATTNTATGTCCTTCAAAAGTTAGCTATTGCAACAGATANAGGCGGCAAGCAAATACTTTTTGGTATAGCAATAGTGAGCGCTATTGCAATTTTTGGTTTAACTAAGCTCTCTGTAGAAAATAGCTTTATCAATTACTTTAAAAAAGATACTGAAATNTATCAAGGACTTAATTTCATAGACAAAGAACTGGGNGGCACGATTCCACTTGAAATTNTTTTTAATGATTTAGCAAGTGCGTACTGGGCAGATGCTAGTCTCAGAGATGACTTTCATGAAGTTCATCAATATCTCGATAGCATTCCAAGCATAGGAAAGGTTTTATCAATCGATACCTTTATGCAGGTTCTCAAAGAATCTAACGATGGAAAAGCACCTAATGGCTTTTTGCTGATTCTTGGTAAAAACAATATGCCTGATTTTGCAAAATCCCAAGTTTTAAAGCCTCACATATCAGATGAAACTGATCAAATCAGGATTGTTGTTAGAGTTAAAGAAACAACAACTGGCTTAAACAGAAACCAATTAATAATTGACATCAAAAATGAATTAGTTGAAAATTTTGACTTTAGCGAAGATGATTTTTATTTCACTGGAACTTTTTCACTCTACAACAACCTATTACAAAGTTTATTCTCTTCACAAATCAAAACTATCTTGACTGTTTTTACAATCATCTTTATGCTTTTTATGATTGTATTTAGGTCTATCTCTATTGCGCTNATAGCNGTAATACCCAACATCATNCCTTCTCTTATCATTCTTGGATTAATGGGCTTGGCAAGAATACCTCTGGATATAATGACAATTACAATAGCCGCTATTGCTATAGGAATTGGTATTGACAATGCCATACACTATATAAGTAGATTTAAATCAGAGCTTCTAGTAGAGGGTGACTATGTCTCTTCAATGTATAGAGCTCATAACTCTATTGGTNTCTCTATGTTTTATACAGCAGCAACGGTTGCAATAGGATTCCTTGTTTTGATATTGTCGAACTTTATCCCAAGCATATATTTTGGAATTTTCATGGCAATTGCAATGCTTAGTGCTGTAGTAGTAAATCTTACTTTACTACCCAAATTACTAATATTTTTTGAACCAAGAATGAATAAAATANGTCTTGAAAATAAAAAACCCCACCTCGAATAAGAGTGTGGGGTTAGTCTACTATTAAAAGGAGAAATAAGTTAAATATAGTAGTTTTTAACTTGCGGGAAATTATATATAAAAAATAATTTAATATTTTTTAATTTTGTGTCTTTTTGTGACAAAAAACTATGACTAAAGATTTTCAATTTGATGTTCTAATTATAGGCTCCGGAGCTGCCGGATTAATGAGTGCTGTTCAGCTCTCAAATACCACTTCAATAGCGGTAATTGCTAAAGATAAAATATTAGAAGGCTCNTCTTATTATGCCCAAGGTGGAATATCGGCTGTATTAGATCCAGAGGATAATTTTGCNTCACANATTGAAGATACTATTAATACTGGTTTTAATCTTGGTAACGAAAATAGTATTAGGTTTATGGTNGAACAAGCACCTCAAGCTATTAAAGATCTTGAAAGCGCTGGAGTTCAATTTTCTCACATCAATAATAACTATGATCTTACTACAGAGGGTGGCCATAGTTCAAAAAGAGTTGCCCATGTTGCCGATAAAACCGGCCAATCTATTCAAGTAAACCTGCTTGCACAGGTAAAGCAACAAAACAACATCAANCTTTTTGAAGAATATGTAGCTGTCGACCTTGTTNTTAAGGATAAAAAATGTCATGGNGCATATGTTTTCGATAAAAACTCTAAGGAGGTAGTGACCTTTGGCTCGAAAAAAACTATTCTTGCNACGGGCGGTGCCTCGAAATCTTATTTATATACCTCAAACCCAGATACTTCAACTGGAGATGGTATTGCCATGGCTTACAGAGCAGGATGCGAGATAACCAATATGGAATTTACACAATTTCATCCTACATGCCTGTTTCATCCTCATGCCAAATCATTTCTAATATCAGAAACGCTTCGAGGTGAAGGCGCAAAACTTCTTTTGCCTGATGGTAAGGAGTTTATGCACAAATATGATGATCGACTTGAGCTAGCACCGAGAGACATAGTTGCCAGAGCTATCGATAATGAGATGAAGGTTAATGGTTTTGATTGTGTATTTCTAGATTTCTCATTCAAAGATGAAGAGTGGATTAAATCTAGATTTCCAACAATCACTCAGCGCTGTAAAGAACTTGGTATTGATATATCAAAGGAGGCTCTTCCCGTTGTTCCTGCTGCACATTACACTTGTGGTGGANTCAATACAAATATAGATGCACAAACCAGTATAACTAATCTTTATGCTGTTGGTGAAGTGGCACATACTGGGGTTCATGGGGCAAACAGAATGGCAAGTAACTCTTTGCTTGAGTGCGTTGTTTTTGCGAAGTCCTGTGCTAATCATGTCAATGGTTGTNCATTAGACAATACACCAGCCAAGATTTCAAAATGGGATGACTCAAGAGTTGCGCCTTCCAAAGAAAAAGTTGTTATAGCTCATTTATGGCACGAAATAAGACTCATAATGTGGAACTTTGTTGGCATTGTTCGAAGCAATAATCGGCTTAACTCAGCATATCTAAAAATTCAACAAATTAATAAAGAGGTAGATGAGTATTATCGTGTTTATACTGTAACCGAAGATTTAATTGAATTAAGAAACTTAGCTCAAACTTCTAAAATTATTGTAGAATCTGCCCTTTCTAGAAAAGAGAGCATAGGATTGCACTTTAACCAAGATTACCCGAATCAAATGAGCAAGACTNGTAACACAGTAATGATGANATCATGATATTAGAAATCCTAAAATACCCTGATAAACGCTTAAGAACTGTTGCGAAACCAGTTGAAAATGTTAATAGCGAGATAAAAAAGCAAGTTAAAGATATGTTTGAAACTATGTATGATGCNCCAGGAATTGGTCTTGCAGCAACTCAAGTTAACTTTCATCAGCGTCTTATAGTTATTGATGTATCGGAAGAGTGTAATCAACCACTCTGTCTAATTAATCCTGAGATCATTGAAAAGAATGGTGAGATTGAGTGGGAAGANGGCTGTCTTTCAGTACCAAATTACTACGAAAANGTTAAAAGAGCAAATGAAATTAAAGTTAGCGCTCTGAACGAACTTGGTCAATCATTTGAAATTGAGGTAAACGAGATGCTTTCNGTTTGTATCCAGCATGAAATGGATCATTTAGATGGAATATTATTTGTAGACCATTTATCAAAGCTAAAGCAGAAGCGACTTAAAAAGAAAGCTGAAAAGCAAACAAAAAAGCTTTAAGTTGTTAGCTTTATGAATATTGGGACACACAAACTAACATCAAAAGTACTGCTTGCACCTATGGCTGGCACCAGTGACAAACCCTTTAGAATGATATGTAGAAAACTAGGTGCTGGCCTNACAACCTCTGAAATGGTTGTGATACAAAAACATCTATTAAATTCAAACAAATCAAAGCATCGCTTAGATTTTAGCTCAGAACAATTACCTATCAGTATTCAGATTGCGGGATCAGAGGCCAATGAGCTAGCAGATTCAGCAATAAAAGCACTAGAATTTGGAGCAGATATCATTGATATTAACATGGGATGNCCAGCAAAAAAAGTTTGTAACAAGGCTGCTGGATCTGCTCTCATGCAAAATGAAGAATTGGTAGAAGATATTTTAAAATCTGTAGTGAATGCAGTTGAAGTGCCTGTCACTCTCAAAATGAGAACAGGCTGGGATGCAGACAATAAAAATGCGCCAACCATTGCTAAAATTGCTGAAGATAATGGTATACAAATGCTTGCAATACATGGCAGAACGAGAACACAGAAGTACAATGGTGATGCTGAATTCGACACAGTCAAAAAGATTGTAAACCAGGTGTCGATTCCGGTTGTTGCAAATGGAGATATAGATTCACCACAAAAAGCTAGAGAAATATTGGACTATACTGGCGCAGATGCAGTGATGCTTGGAAGAGCTACTCAAGGAAATCCATGGCTGATTAGTCAAGTCAATGAATTCCTAACATCAGGAGAAATTCCAAAAGANCCNACATTAGATATAAAAATTCCACAGATTTTAAGTCATATTTCACAAATTCATGATTTTTATGGTTATAAAATGGGTACACAGCTATCCAGAAAGCATATTTTTTGGTATTCTATGCACCTTGACCAAGAAAAAAGCTTAGCCTTTTGGCCAAACATTAACAGAGTGTCAGACCACTCTGAACAATATTCGAAATTTCATGAATTTTTGTATTCGATATGAAACAAAGGGGTTTACAGGATTGCATTAAAGAAAATCTTGAGAAGTATTTCTCAGACTTGAATGGTGAATCATCTAACGGTGTATTTAAGATGGTTACTCAACAAGCTGAGTCAGCAACTATTAAGTTTGTTCTTGACAAAGTCAATCAAAATCAAAGTGAAGCGGCCAGAATTCTTGGTATAAATAGGGCCACCTTAAAGAAAAAAGTAAGCCTTTACAACCTGTAAGAGTTTATAATTTAATACTTAAAATTTCTACATCTCTAAATCCTAAAAATGCCTATAAAAAGAGCTTTAATAAGCGTTTCAGATAAAACTGGAATCGCTGAATTTGCAAAAGGCCTTTCATTATTAGATATCGAAATTATATCTACTGGTGGCACCGCGAAACTCCTTCAAGACAACAATATTCCTGTATCTGAAGTGTCTGACTTTACGGGCTATCCTGAAATGATGGCGGGACGCGTTAAGACTCTTAATCCAAAGATTCATGGCGGCATCCTTGCAAGAAGAGGCAAAGATGAAGATGTGATGTTAAAGAATAATATTAAACCAATCGACCTGGTTGTTGTCAATTTATATCCCTTTCAAGAAACAATTAAAAATCCAGATTGTACTGAAGAAGACGCAATCGAAAATATTGATATTGGTGGGCCAGCAATGCTTCGATCAAGTGCAAAAAATCATATTTCAGTAACCGTTATTGTTGACAGTTCTGATTATCATTCGACTCTAGATGATATAGCTAAGAATGGAGACACAACTCTTGAAATGAGAAAATCTCTAGCTGTTAAGGCCTTTGAACATACAGCCCAATATGACGGTGCCATTGCTAATTACCTTGGGCAAATGGAAGATGGATTTTCTAACACATTAAACTTACAATTTATAAAATCACAGACAATGCGTTATGGTGAAAATCCTCATCAAAGTGCTGCTTTTTATAAGGAGTCAAATCTCAACGAAGCGTCTGTTTCATCGAGTCATCAAATTCAAGGTAAACCGCTTTCATTCAACAATTTAGCTGATGCTGATGCCGCATTAGAATGTGTTCGTGATTTTGAAAAGCCTAGCTGTGTCATTATTAAGCATGCTAATCCATGTGGCGTAGCAACAAGAAAAAATACTCACTTAGCCTATCTCAGTGCTTATCAAACAGATCCAACATCTGCATTTGGAGGAATCATCGCCTTTAATCGTGAACTCAATGAGGAGACAGCTAGATCTATTATTGATAAGCAATTTGTTGAGGTTATCATAGCTCCTAAAATTAATGATGAAGCAAAATCCGTATTATCAACAAAAGAAAATATAAGGGTTCTCGAGTGCGGTGAACTAAAAAAAGCTGAACAATCATTTGATTATAAAAAGATATCGGGAGGCCTGCTCATTCAAGACAAAGATTTAGCCGCCTTAAGCCCTTCTGAATTGAAGTGTGTATCTTTAGTTCAACCAACTGACTCTCAAATGATAGATTTACTGTTTGCCTGGAAAGTTGCAAAGTACGTTAAATCTAATGCTATCGTCTATGCAAAAAATCAAATGACTATTGGAGTCGGTGCAGGACAAATGTCGAGAATTTACTCTGCTAAAATTGCTGGCATTAAAGCTGCAGATGAAAATCTTGAAGTTAGTGGCTCAGTGATGGCTTCGGATGCTTTTTTCCCATTTAGAGATGGGATAGATGCTGCTGCAAAAGCTGGAGTCAAGGCAATCATCCACCCAGGTGGATCAATGCGTGATAATGAAGTTATAGCTGCAGCAAATGAGCATGGGATTGCTATGGTATTCACTGGGATGCGCCATTTTAAGCACTAAGATTGTGTTAGGATATTAATAACATGATAAAAACAGCAGGCGAACTAATAACTCAAGCTCAAAATCAAGTTGATTGTGTTAATCCAGTCAAAGCTAAAGCTTTATATGATGATTCAAATAATGCTGTTATTCTTGATGTTCGTGAAGCCAATAGTTATGACAAGTCTAGCCTCAATAATTCTATTAATATTCCTAGGGGACTCATAGAGATGTTAATTGAAAAAAATTGCCAAAACTCTGAAACTTTAATTTTAACTCACTGTGCTGGAGGTGGACGTGCATCACTTGCAGCCTTAACACTTCAGCAGATGGGCTACTCAAATGTCCACGCGATAACTGCAACTTTTAAAGAAATTAAAGATTTATTTGACTAATTTAGCGCCTTGTCTGTAAATTGTGCTCTTACAAATTGAAGAATAAATGCTATAGATAGATTTGCATAACAACGGTATTAAATAGTTTTAAATTCTTAGTATCGCAATGATAAACAGCTTAATCCGCCATCTAGCTTTTTAAACTCTGAAACATCAACCTCTATAACTTTGTATCCCAAATTAGAAATTTTATCTTTTGATAATGGATAGCCTAAAGGCACAATAACAAAATCATTGACCCATATGCAATTAGCGGCGTAACTTTCTTTGTCGGGAATTTCAACATGCTCATAACTCGAGAAGACAAGGTTATTCTTAAATTCACCGCAAACAACAAGGATGTTATTTTCAAGATAAGACAGGCCAGTTTTAAGATGAAAAACATCGTTAAGATCTACAGTAGATCCTGTATAGCCATATTTATTAAGTATTGTTATTATTTGCTCAGCACCTTGAGTATTTGTTCTATCAGATAAACCAATATAATAATGACTTCCAACCATCATTATATCGCCCGCTTCTATTGTCCCAGGGGCCTTAATCCTCTCAATATTATTAAATTCGCTCTTTAATACTGACTCTATTTGTTCAACCTCGCCTCTTCTTGACTGGGCACCTGGTCGAGTAATAATCGCACATTTTGGAGTTATTAAGGCTACATCTTCTACAAAAGTTGAATCTGGATATTCTTCACATGGCTCTAATACACTCACTTGAAGGCCACACATTTTAAGAGCTTCTATATATACTTGATGCTGGATAATCGCTCTAGAATAATCTGGCACCCCAAGATATTCAGAGTCAGTCAAACCATTAATTAGACTTTTCCCAGGAATCCTAACTATTGCCTTAGAAAACATAATTCAATCCTTAAAAAATTTACTTGAGTATATTTTGAACAAGTTGAACCCAATAGCTTCCACCAATAGGAAGAATCTCATCATTAAAATCATATTGAGTATTATGTAACATGCATCCACCCTCTGGACTATTTTCAGGAACTAGTCCATTTCCAATCCAGATGTAGGCCCCTTCTGATGCATTCAATAAAAAGGAAAAATCCTCAGAACCCATGCTGGGTAGTTCATTTCTGTGGACATTGTCTTTTCCTACTACCATTGCTGCTGCGTTTGCACAAATTTCAGCGTGTTTTGGTGTGTTGATAGTAGCGGGATAGTTTGGAATTGATTTAAAGGTTGCGGTTGCCCCCATAGATTGACTTATTCCCTCAACAATGCCTTTAATCTTTCCCTTAACCTCGTCACCAACTTCTGTTGAAAAGTATCGTAGTGACCCAGTTAAATTCATCTCATTGGGGATAACATTAGAAACAAAGCCAGCATCTACTATCGTTATACTGATAACTGCTGATTTAAGAGGCGCTACACTTCTAGAAACAATACTTTGAAGAGCGGTAATAATTTGTGCGCCAACTACAATTGGATCGATACATTGCTCTGGCATTGCAGCATGGCCACCTTTACCCGTCACGGTTATTTTAAGAGTTTCATTAGCTGCCATAACTGCAGTATCATGAACCGCAAACTGTCCCTCAGCCATACCAGGCCAATTATGCATTCCATATACAGCTTGGCATGGAAATTTTTCAAAAATTCCTTCCTCAACCATTACTCGGCCACCCCCTCCTCCTTCTTCAGCAGGCTGAAAAATGCAGTGGACTGTTCCTGAAAAATCATTATGCTCTTTTAAGTATATTGCTGCACCAAGTAGCATCGTAGAATGACCATCATGACCACAGGCATGCATCTTGCCTTCATGAGTTGACTTATGACTAAAGTTGTTTTTCTCCTGAATTGGAAGCGCATCCATATCAGCACGAAGACCTATTACTTGGCCTTCTTTCTTTCCATGAATAGTAGCAATAATTCCAGTAACAGCTAGGCCACGATGAATTTCAATATCATGAGATTGCAAAACTGAAGCAATATAATCACTAGTGATTTCTTCTTTAAAACTGAGCTCTGGATGCTTGTGAAGATGATGCCTCCAAGAAACCATCAGCTCATGTAAATCAGATTTTATTGCAATTGTTGACATTATATTTACCGCTTCAAATTTATAAACATTAAAACATATTTGACTCTAAGATACTTAGAAAAAGCCTAAAAATTCATGCTAAATTTTTAGGCTTTTTATTAATTAAGACCTTAGACACTCATTATTAGGGTCAAAAGGTGACTCTTCAATAACAATCGCCTTATACTTTTCACCTAATATTTCAATCTCAAGCTCGGTCCCAATTTTAGCCAAATCTATCCTTACAAGGCCTAATGCAAGGGATTTATTACAACGCCAACCAAATCCTCCTGAAGTGCCTCTTCCAACAACGTNTCCATCCTTATAGATTGCTTCAGAGCCTCGTGCATCAGCGTCATTAACTCCTAAAACTTCCAAGGTTACAAATCCATTAGAAGCGCCACGATTTTGCCATTTCAGCAGAGCATCTNTACCAATAAAATCTTGTTCTTTATCAAGNCTAACAAAGCGGTCAAGACCCGATTCATATGCAGAATACTCAATAGACATTTCTCTTGGTATTAAGCGATAAGATTTTTCAAGGCGCATACTATCCATTGCTCTAATACCAAAAGGCTTTATATCAAACTCAGCCCCCGCTTCCATGACTTGATCAAAGATGTAGTTTTGCATTTCAATTGGATGATGTAGCTCCCAACCTAGCTCGCCTACAAAGTTAACTCTGAGAGCTTCAGCAGTTGCATAACCAACATTAATTTTTTTACCAGTTAACCACTTAAAGCTCTCATTAGATAGATCAGAATCAGTTAGTTTTTGCAAAACATCTCGTGATTTTGGTCCGGCTAAGACAAGAACTCCAGTCTGAGTGGTCACTCTTTGAATGTTTACCGTTCCATCCTTTGGGGCAAGCTTAAATAAGTAATCATGGTCATGAGTTTCAAATGCTCCAGCAGACACTAGGTAGTAACTCTGAGGCCCTGTCTTGTAAACAGTAAATTCTGCACGAACCCCACCGTTCAAAGACAACATATGAACCAAACTGATGCGTCCAATAGTTATTGGCATTTTATTTGCAAATATAGATTCTAACCAAGCTTCAGCTCCAGGACCTTTAACGATGCATTTTGCAAATGCAGACATATCCAATAGTCCAACTTTTTCATTTACATGCTTACATTCATTCCCTACATACTCGAAGTAGTTAGAACGACGAAAGGAATTCTTTTCAACAATGCGTCCATCATCTAAAGCTTTAGAGTGGTTTTTATTCAGAATAACTTTTGAAGGATCTGCCTGATTTAATTCTTCAGCAGTCAATGAGTAATCAGCACTTGGCATAAACCAGTTTGGGCGCTCCCAACCATAAACAGATCCAAAAACAGCTCCNAATGACTTCATTCGATCGTAGCATGGCGCAGTCTTTAATGGTCTAGCAGCACTTCGCTCTTCGTCAGGATAATGAGTCGTAAAGACGTTTGCATAGGCCTCTTCATTTTTCTCTTTTAAGTAGCCCCTAGTAGCATAAGGACCAAAACGACGCGGATCGACTCCCATCATGTCAACTGTCGGCTCACCGTCAACCATCCATTCAGCTAACTGCCAGCCAGCACCGCCAGCTGCAGTAATACCAAAACTGTGGCCTTCATTAAGCCAGAAATTTTTAAGTCCAGGCGCAGGCCCTACAATTGGATTCCCGTCTGGTGTATATGCAATTGCTCCATTATAAATCTCCTTAATTCCAACCTCACCAAAAGCTGGCACACGATTTATACAAGCATCAATGTGGGGCATTAAACGGTCAAGCTCACCATTAAATAACTCATACTTAGAATCATCACTTGGGCCATCAACATAGCATGCTGGNGCCCCTTTTTCATAGATACCTAAAATCATTCCTCCTGCCTCTTCGCGTAGATAATAAGCCGCGTCGGATTCACGAAGAACAGCCATTTCAGGAAGCCCCTGTTTCTTTCTTTCTTGAATGTCGGGATGTGGCTCAGTTACAAGAAACTGATGCTCTACAGGTATAACAGGTACATCGAGCCCCACCATTTCACCTGTCTTTCTTGCAAAACTTCCAGTGCACGACACAATATGCTCGCAGGCAATATCACCTTTATCAGTCTTTACCACCCAAGTGTGATCTTTTTGTTGCTCTAAAGCATCAACTATAGTGTTTTCATAGATTTCAGCACCACGATTTCTAGCCCCTTTACATAAAGCTTGAGTCAAGTCTGCTGGCTGAATATAACCATCGTCTGGATGCTGAATTGCGCCAACTAAACCTTCGGTATTACATAAAGGCCAAACTTCTTTCACTTCATCTGGGTTTAAAAATTTTACATCGACACCTACGGTACTTCCAACACCAGCATAGTATTTATATTCATCCATTCGATCCTGACAATTTGCCAGGCGAATATTTGAAACGACACTGAACCCAACATTCATGCCAGTCTCTTTTTCGAGTTCATGATAGAAATCAACGGAGTATTGGTGCAGTTTTCCAACTGAGTAGCTCATATTAAATAGAGGCAATAGTCCAGCNGCATGCCATGTAGAGCCAGAAGTTAGATCCTTGCGNTCTACAAGAACTACATCAGTCCAGCCTTTCTTAGCAAGATGATAGAGAGTTCCGGCNCCAACAACACCGCCTCCAATAACAACTACTTGAGCTTTATTTTTCATTACTCCTCCAACTCGAAACCAAAATTAAAAAAACGGAATTATATACCTAAATTATAGCAATTACATCAATTACTTAATGGTAGAATTTTGCTGAATTTATTAAGACTATATTTTTTAGTATTTTTTGGAGAATTTAATGAATCTAACTGTAATCAAATGGCGAGATATACCGACCCAGGTCATGATAAAAAAAAGCAGAAGAGAAGTAGAAAAAATTCTGTTAAATAATCGCTTTATGGAGGCTGTTGACTCTGCTGCTTCGGTTGGAGATGCAACTGATGCNGACGCATACCTTACAGATTGGCATAATGAAGTCATTGAAATANGAGATGGAGATATAAAAGAGCCTGTCGAAAAAAAAGCGGCAGAGCTCGAAGCTGAGTTCACTGAGGAAATACTTTTAAGCTACGTCAATAACGCTGGCTATAAGCCTTAAATTAGCTTGTATATCTACCATGTAAAAATTTCAATGTCTCTCTAACTTTTGCCTCTTTTAGGAGATATCTGATAATGGTATCTGGAGAATCTAACAATTCAGCATAGTCAAGTTCAGCGGGTTTTTTTGAAACCTTATTATTAAAAACTACAGAGACAGTTGCCCAGTGTCTACTTAACTTATAAAAACCAAGCTTTTCCTCAAGCTGAGCCAACTTATCACTCAAATACACATCATCATTAAGTAGAAGTCTTTTTGAGTCAATATTTACAACACCATTAACATGACTTGCAGCTCTATGCTCCAATGCGAACTCAATCAGAACCATACTCTCACGATGTGCAATAGCGACAACTTCATCTTTTTTAGATTGATCATGGTGTATTAAAGTACCTTCAGTATCATTAAAGTTGTTTTTTGCGATAATGGGGGTTTTAGTTTTTAATGATGCTTTAATGGCTCTTGGATGAATCACTCTGGAGCCCTCATCTGCCATTGCAAGCATCTGATTAACACTGATTGATTCTAGGTAGCTTGAACCCTCAACCTGTCTTGGATCACAATTAGCTATACCATCAACATCAGAAAAAATTTCAACTTTTTCAGCTCCTAAAGCAGAAGCTAAAGCAACAGCTGATGTATCACTTCCACCTCTTCCAAGAGTACGAATATCTCCCTTATCGTTTACGCCTTGAAAGCCAGCTACTACTGCAATAAATCCATTATCAAGGGCCTCAACAATTCGTTCAGGATTAATATCTAAAATTTCAGCATTACCTGCATTGTCATCAGTAAGAATTCCAGATTGCCTTCCATTAAAAGATTCAGCGGGCATTCCGTTATGACTAAGAAGGTGAGAAAAATAAGCAGAACTGAGCGTCTCTCCAACACTCATTACAAGGTCCAATTCTCTAGGATTAATATTGTGTCCTACACCCCTAAGAAGCGCAACAAGGGTATCCGTAGCATATGGCTCACCTTTACGCCCCATAGCAGAAACGACAACCACAATCCTCTCTCCAGACTTGTGGTAATTCTTAATATGCTTTAAAGCATGCGAACGACAATCTTCATCTCTAAGACTTGTGCCGCCAAATTTCATAACTATAGGTGCCAAATTCTTCACCATTAAGTTGTTAAAAAGGCGCCATTATAGCCTTTGCAAGCCTACATAGCAAATTTGAATAGATATAGTTAAATCTACAATTTAAGAAAAATAAATTCTAAATATTGAATGTTTGTTTTATTCCATCAAGAACAAAGTCAACTGAAACCATTATCAGCAAGATCCCCATTAATCTTTCAATAGCGATTAATGCTCTATTACCTAATTTTCTTCCTAATACTTCTGATGAGATCAATATAATTCCAGTTATTAAACAAGCAACAAATACAACGAGAGTCCACTCAGCCCATCTATTTGGCTCTCTCGCCATAAACAATATAACTGCTGCTATCGCTGACGGACCAGCAAGCATTGGAACAGCAAGTGGAACAACAAGAGGCTCTGTTTTCTCATTGTGGCTAAACATAGGCTTTGTTCCAGGGAAAATCATCCTTATAGCAATAATGAATAGTATTATTCCTCCAGCAATTCCCAGCGAAGATTGTTCAATTTCCAACAACTGAAGAATATATCTACCAACAAACATAAAAAATAACAAAATTATTAGGGCAATTAATAATTCACGAATAATTATTATTCTTCGTCTTTCAGTTGGAATATTTTTAAGAATGCTAAGAAATACTGGAACATTTCCAATAGGATCCATAATGATTAATAATAATAAAATTGCAGCTAATACAGTCACTTAAAAGTTTCCTTTATAATAAATGAAAAAGGCAATTTTATAGGAATAGATTTCTAATAAAACAGTATTTAGAATTATCAAATCTAGGTCTCAGCTAATTAAAAACCAAGAAAAGAAGAAATTACATTGCAATTAAATCTTCAAAGGGTGATAATTTATTTATCTGTTGTGTTCGTGCTTGATTTATTTCCCTGAGCCGATTATGTATAGAAAAGGAGATGAGATTGGTTGCTTTTGTGTATGCCCACCTTGAAGTGGGAAACCTACGGTAAACATCGAACTTCCGCCTTGAACCAG
>PASI01000013.1 GCA_002711905.1 Thiotrichales bacterium | reverse complement strand
ATTCTTCATGAAAAAAGTATTAAAGTCTGGTTTTTTCTCTCCCAGCCCTAAAGTATTAATTTGTGTTCCGTGCGGCGCAACCCAAGTTGAAAGGCGCGCCATTAAAGAGAGTGCTGTTGGTGCTGGTGCTAGAGATGTTTATCTCATTGAAGAGCCTATGGCAGCTGCATTGGGAGCTGGTATGGCAATTGAAGAGGCATCCGGCGCAATGGTTCTAGATATTGGTGGAGGAACCTCAGAGATTGCAATCCTCTCACTCAATGGAATTGTATATTCTGACTCATTAAGGGTTGGTGGAGACGTATTTGACGATACTATTGTAAAGTTTGTCAGAAGGGTTCACGGCATTATTATTGGTGAGGCCACTGCAGAGCAGATTAAAGAAGAAGTGGGTAGTGCCTTTGAATCAAAAATTATTCGAAAAAATGAATTTAGAGGTCGCGCTGTTTCTACTGGACTTCCAGTTAGCTTTGAAGTCACAAACTCTGAAATCTTAGAGGCACTCAGTGAACCTCTAGGAATGATTGTTGCATCTTTAAGGACAGCTTTAGAGCAAACTCCTCCTGAATTATCATCTGATATTGCTCAAAATGGATTAGTTATTACCGGTGGTGGCGCTCTTCTTGAGGGGATTGATAAGCTCATTCATAGCCAGACGAATTTACCAGTCACTATTGCAGATGATCCTCTTACTTGTGTTGCTAGAGGCGGTGGAATAGCCCTAGAAATGATTAACCAGCATGATATGGGGTTCCTGGCAGCAGAGTGACTCAAAATAAGTCGAGATCTTAATAATGCGACTTTTCAAACTTTTTACCCCTGTATTACTGTCAATAGTTCTAATATTTTTGGATGCTAGGTTCTCATATCTAGATAACTTTAAGCGCTTTACACTGACACTTCTTAGTCCGATTTATGTGATCGTTGATTTACCAGGTCATGTAATTGATTGGGTCAACGATAAGGGCACTGAAAATGAATTACTAGTCAGCCAAAATGACTATCTGGAAGGACAACTCATTGAACTCAAGGCTAAACTTCAGACCTATAATAATTTAGCTTTAGAAAATCAAAAATTATCTAACCTTCTAGAATCAAGCTATTTGATTCCTGATCACAATGTCAAGCTAGCAAGAATTAAATCAATCACTCAATCAAGGCTTTCAAAGAAAATCATAATTAACAAAGGTCTTAATGATAATGTGACTCTTTCAGATCTTGTTATCGGTTCTGATGGCGTTGTAGGCCAGGTAACAGAAGTTACGCCACTTTATTCAACGGTAAAGCTTTTGTCTGACCCGACTCAGCATATGCCAGTAAAAAATTCAAGAACTGGTATAAGAGGCATTACAAAGGGCTTGGCGTCGAATGAAAAGGGTATGATCATTGAATTTATTCCTCTAGAGTCAGATATTAAGATAGGCGATATATTTGTAACGAGTGGAATTGGAAATTCTTATCCATCTGGCTATTTTGTTGGCAGAGTGAATTCGACTGATGAGTCTCTCAATTCATCGTTCATGCGTGTTTCTCTTGAGCCAACCCAAAATATGAATAAATTGGAATTAGTCCTTATCGTTAAGGAGAAAAATGATTAATCAAACGCAGAACCTTCTCCTAATAAAAGTAACAATTCTAGCTTTTATTGTAGGATCAGTATCGCTACCTAATGTTCTTGAATTGGTTTCACCATTTTGGCTACTACTATTTTTTATTTACTGGCTCATTTACTCAGATAGTCATGGAATTTATACCGCAGCATTAATTCTTGGCTTACTCTTGGATGTCCTTCAGGGTGCTATTTTGGGACAGAACGCGCTAGCGCTGATCACGAGTTCTGCATTTATTTTAAGTGTTAAAAAATCTTTTTTTGTATCAAACCTGACAACTCAGCAGGTCTATGTATTTTTTGCATCATTGATTTACCTAATATTGTTTTTAATCACTCATATATTAGTTCAAGGTCTTCAAATCGAATGGCTCGTCATATTTGTGCCATTTACAGGTGCAATCTTATGGCCAATTGTTCGCTTTTTGTTGGCAAAGCTAAAGCAATAATTGAATTTTTTCTATGGATAAAATTGGAAATTTAAAGCGCGAAAAAAAAGTATTTAGATCTAGAGTCATTTTCTCTGCTGTCATTATGCTCTCAATGACTTTAATTTTGACATTGAGACTCTTTAATCTCCAAATAACAAATCATGATTTCTATGTTGAAGAAGCACTTGGAAACCAAATGCAAAGCCTTCCTATCACACCGATACGAGGTGATATTTTAGATCGAAATGGAAAGATTTTAGCGACGAATGAGTTTGGGTATAGATTGACTATTACACCCGAGAAAGTAACCAGCTTAAATGACACGCTTGTGGAATTAGAGATTAATGATTATATTGATACTAAAGATATTGAAAAATTTAATAAAAATTTAAATCGCTATAAAAAGTTCCATAATATCCCAGTAAAGTTCAACCTGTCTGAGTCTTCTGCCTCATCATTTCTTGTCAATAACCAAATGCCAGGAGTTGAAATTGAGCCATACTTTCATCGCGTTTATCCTTATGGCGCTACTAGCTCACACCTTATTGGATATGTCTCTGCTATGAGCAAGGAAGATAAAGACAAGTATGACAAAATAAATTATGCTGGTACAGATTTTGTAGGAAAGATTGGCATTGAAAAACAATATGAAAACCTTCTTCATGGTCAATCAGGCATTAAACAGATTGAAAGAAATGTTGCCGGAAGGATTGTTGACTCCCAAGTAATTACTCCTTCTGTCCCAGGTCAAGATGTCTACCTAAATATAGATATTGATTTACAAATAAAAGCAGAATCCCTTCTGGGTGATAGTAGAGGAGTCATTGCACTTATTAATGTTAAAGATGGATCAGTTATTAGTCTAGTTAGTACTCCTTCTTTCGACCCTAATTGGTTTGTCAATGGAATTTCAGTCAAGCGNTATGAAGAGTTAAAAAATAATGCAGATTTACCTCTTTTTGATAGAAGTACCAAGGGTCTATACCCACCTGGATCGACTATTAAACCAATGGTAGCACTTGCTGGACTTGAACAAAAAAACATAACCGTAAAGCACACGACTTTTTGCCCAGGTTTTTATAAGCTCACGAATTATTCTAGAAAGTTCAATGACTGGAAAAGAACTGGCCATGGTCGCGTTGACACGATNGAGGCAATCGCTCAATCTTGTGATGTCTTTTTTTATGACTTGGCTTATAAAATGGGAATTGACCAAATACATGATAGCCTTTCACTCTTTCAATTTGGCAAGAAAACGGGTGTTGATATTCCAGGTGAGTTGGGAGGAATTCTGCCATCAAGAGAGTGGAAAAAAATAAACAAAGATGAACCATGGTATCGAGGCGAAACTCTGATCACTGGAATAGGCCAGGGTTTTATGACAGCAAGCCCAATTCAGTTAGCATTAGCAACAGGTGCAATAGCAAACAAAGGTCAACTGCATACGCCAAGAGTTCTAATGCACACTCAATCCAAAAATGNAGAATCTTATCATGAGTCTCAGACTCAGTCAAAACAGATACCTATTAAAGATATTAGTAATTGGGATTTAATTGAACATGCAATGAAACAGACGGTCTATGGCAAACTAGGCACAGCAAAGAGATTGAACAATAAACTCAAATATACACTTGCTGGAAAAACAGGAACAGCGCAAGTCTTTGGCCTTGATCCAGAAGAGAAATATATTGCCGATAATATTGACGAAAAATTAAGAGATCATGCTCTTTTCACAGGCTACGCACCCATAGAAAATCCACAAGTGGCAATAGCAATTATCGTTGAAAATGCTGGCAGTGGTAGCTCAAAAGCTGCGCCATTAGCTAGAGCACTTTTAGATGAGTACTTTATGAAGAACCCAGTTGATTCTTAAAAACTATAGTAAGTTGCTTAATTAGCTTGAGACGCTAAAAAAATTTTCCTAAAACTAGAAAATGTATTTGTTTTAATTGCACTCCTAATGGACTGCATTAATTCTTGATAGTAGAAAAGGTTATGGAGTGTATTTAGACGGGAGCCTAAAATTTCGTTAGTTTTTTGAAGGTGATGAAGATACGATCTTGAGTAATTNCTNCAAGTCGAACAACCGCAATTTGGGTCAAGTGGGNTGGTGTCTTTTTTGTATTTTGCATTACGAATTTTTACAACGCCCTCAGAGGTAAACAAGTAACCNTTTCTTGCATTNCGAGATGGCATGACGCAGTCAAACATATCCACACCTGATGCAACACCCTCNACTAAATCNAATGGTGTTCCAACACCCATCAGATATCTTGGTTTATCNNNAGGCATATGCNCTGGCAAATAACTCAGAACTTCCATCATTTCTTCTTTGGGCTCACCAACAGAAAGTCCNCCTATGGCATAACCATTAAAANNCATTTCAATTAAAGACTCAGCAGACTGAACTCGCAATTCTCTATGCATTCCACCTTGAACAATTCCAAAAAGAGCATTTTTATTTTTAAGTCTTTTATGTTCAATTAAGGAGCGCTTTGCCCATCTTAAGGAGAGCTGCATAGACTGATCAACAATATTTTTCTCTGCTGGATAGGCAGTACAATCATCGAATATCATGACAATATCTGAGCCTAGTTTATGTTGTATTTGCATTGACTCTTCAGGACCCATAAAAATTGATGATCCATCTTTAGGGGAACGAAATGCAACACCTTCTTCAGTTATTTTTCGCATTTTTCCCAAACTAAAAACCTGAAACCCACCTGAATCAGTCAATATTGGCCCTTGCCAATTCATAAAGTCATGAAGGCCTCCATGAACCTCAATGACTTCTGTCGATGGGGTAATAGATAGATGAAAAGTATTGCCTAAAATAATTTCAGCCCCTAACTCCTTTACTTCCTCTACTGTCATTGCTTTAACGGCCCCATACGTACCTACAGGCATGAAAGCAGGCGTATTGACCTCGCCTCGATCAAAAGTGAGCTTACCGAGGCGCGCCTTATCATTTGTGTTTATGAGTTCAAATTTCATTGATAAAATATATAAATTTTTAGAATTTTAGAATGCTTTATTTATCTGGTCGAGGCTAAAACCTCTTGATTGTAAAAAACGCTTTTGTTTCGCCTGCTCTTTAAAATCTATAGAGGAACTATCTCCAAATTTTTTTTTTCTTATTTCTTTAGCTGACTTAAACCAATCAAAATCAGATAAATCATAAGAACTGATACCCCTCATTTTTAGCTCTGAAGCTATTTTAATAGGCCCCTTACCTTGGTTAAAGCGCATAACTATAAAGGCTTCAGCAAATCGATTATCACTTTGGTAATTTTGTTCAGCTAATTTAGAAATGGTACTATTAATGATGTCATCATCATAGTCCTTAAGTTCAAGTTTTTGAAATAATTCTAATTTAGAGTGCTCACGCCTCATTAACATTTTTAATGCAGCCGAGTAGCATTTACTCCGTTGATTCGCCGTCGTCATTATCGCTACTCATCAGTTTTTCACGAATTTTTACTTCAAGTCCTTGACTCATGTCTGTATGCTCTTTAAGGTACTCACGAGCATTGTCTTTACCTTGGCCAATTCGCTCACCATCAACGCTATACCATGCACCTGCTTTTTCAACAAATCCAAGCTCTACTCCTAAATCAATAATCTCACTCTCTCGAGAAATTCCTTGATTATATAAAATTTGGAATTCTGCCTTCTTAAAAGGAGGAGCAACTTTATTTTTGAGAACTTTGACTCGGGTTTCATTACCAAGAATTTCATCACCTTTCTTGATGGCCCCTATTCTACGAATATCTAATCTTACTGAGGCGTAAAACTTGAGTGCATTTCCTCCAGTAGTGGTCTCAGGATTACCAAACATAACACCAATTTTCATTCGGAGCTGATTAATAAAGATGACCATCGTGTTAGTTCGTTTAATGTTTGACGTCAGCTTTCTTAATGCCTGTGACATTAACCTTGCTTGCAATCCCATATGAGAGGCACCCATTTCACCNTCAATTTCAGCCTTAGGTGTTAATGCTGCAACTGAATCAATGACCACAATATCTACACTTCCTGACCTGACAAGCATGTCAGTAATTTCCAGAGCTTGTTCCCCAGTATCAGGCTGAGAAATTAGAAGATCGTCAGTATTAACACCTAGTTTTCTTGCATAAGATGGGTCTAAAGCATGTTCAGCATCGATAAATGCCGCTGTTCCACCAATTTTTTGCATNTCTGCAATAACATGCAATGTCATTGTTGTCTTTCCAGATGACTCAGGACCGTAAATCTCAATAACTCGACCTTTAGGNAGNCCGCCAATTCCGAGCGCTATATCAAGACTCAAACTTCCAGTTGATACAGCTTCAATGTCAGTTCTAGCTTCCTCATCGCCAAGAAACATAACTGAACCCTTACCAAACTGTTTTTCAATTTGTCCTAGGGCAACTTTTAGTGCTTGTTTTTTCTGTTCATCCACTCCGCTCTCCCGCGTAAAATGATAATAAATTTATTTGCATTTATTATAATGGCTTTCAATCAACAAGATACAGAATGTATGGCTCTTGCACTCAAACTTTCCAAGCTGGGTCGAGGCACAGTGGGAGCTAATCCTATGGTTGGTTGTGTAATCACTCGAGATAATAATATTATTGCTCAAGACTACCACCATCAGTATGGTGAAGCTCACGCAGAAATTAATGCATTAGATCAAATCAATCATAAAGCTGATAACTGCAAAATATACGTCACTCTTGAACCTTGNTCGCACCAAGGTAAAACGCCGCCTTGCGTTAAAGCGCTTATCAGTGCCGGTGTATCAAAAGTATTCGTTGCCACACTTGATTCTAACCCAGAAGTTTCTGGAAGTGGCGTAAAGCTTCTTAGGGATAGTGGCATTGAAGTAGAAGTTGGATTGCTTGAAAAAGCCGCTAAAGAAATAAATCGTGGATTCTTAAAAAGAATGGAGACAGGCCTACCTTTTATCACTTCAAAAATTGCAATGAGTCTAGATGGAAGAGTGGCTATGAGAAATGGTGAAAGTCAATGGATTACCTCTGATGCATCCAGGAATGATGTGCAAATAATAAGAAGTCAAAATCAAGCTATACTGACAGGCTCAGGCACAATCCTAAACGATAACCCAATGTTGACTGTNAGAAATCAGAAATTAAATTCAAACCCCCTTCGTGTTGTTNTNGATAGTAATAATNGAATTACTGANAAGTCTCTTAATATATTCTCAAATGATTCAGAAACCCTTGTNTTAAATGGAAGCAATTCAAAAGTATTAGAAAATGGAAAACTTGATCTTAANTCTGCCCTTATAAAACTTGGGACACTTGGAATTAACAATCTTCTTTTAGAGGCTGGAANTGGCTTAAATGGTGCAATGATGGAAGCAGGCCTTATCGATGAATTTATTATTTATACAGCTCCAATAATTCTTGGGAGTGATGCTCAACCAATGTTGCAAATTCCATTAAAGAAAATGTNAGAGAAGATTTCTCTTAATATTGTTGAACTTACTCAAGTTGCTGATGATATTAAAATAAGAGCAAAACCTTTATGAATACCTTAACCAATAAACGGGTTCTACTAGGCGTGAGTGGCTCAATTGCTGCNTATAAATCTCCTGATATTGTTCGTAGACTTCAAGANTTGGGNGCTGAGGTGAGAGTCATTGTGACTGATGGNGGTAAAGAGTTTGTTAGTGAGAGATCATTACAAACAATATCAAAAAATAAGGTTCATAGTAACCTCTGGGATAAAGAAGCCGAGCTTTCCATGGGTCATATCGAATTAGCAAAGTGGTCAGATATTATCATTATTGCTCCAGCTTCAGCTAATACAATCGCNAAACTTTGTCATGGCAGAGCAGATGATTTGTTGTCAACTGTTATCTTGGCAACTGATGCCAAAGTCATGTTGGCGCCGTCTATGAACCAACAAATGTTCGCGTCAAAAGCAATGAAGGATAATTTAAAAATTCTCCTAAAGCGTGGAATTGTTATTATTGAACCAGGCTTTGGTGAACAGGCTTGCGGAGACGTTGGTGAAGGAAGACTTGCAGAGCCATTAGAGATAGCAAAACAAGCAGCCGATCTTTTTACCTCAAACACACTTAGCGGGAAAAAGGTATTAATAACATTAGGCGGAACAATTGAGGCAATTGATCCAGTTAGATACATCTCAAATCATAGTAGCGGAAAAATGGGAATGGCTCTTGCACATGAATGTATTCAGGCTGGTGCAAAGACAACTTTGATTGTTGGTTCAATATCTATAGACATTGAAAAACGGGCTGAAGTTATTCATATTGTAAGTGCTAAGGAAATGTATGAAGCCGTGATGAAAAAAATTGAATTTCAAGATTTATTTATTAGCTGTGCTGCAGTTGCAGACTTTAGGCCAAAAAATGTTAGCACTAACAAGATTAAAAAAAATAATAATCTAATGACTATCGAACTTACAGAAAATATTGATATTCTAGCNAGTGTNTGTCGACTCAATAAAAAACCAATTTGTATTGGCTTTGCAGCTGAAACTGAAAATTTTATTAGCAACGCAAAAGCAAAACTTAAAAGTAAGATGTGTGAAGCCATCATATTAAATGATATATCTCAGAGTGGAATTGGTCTTAATTCAAACGAGAATGAANTTCACTTTATTACCAAAGAAAATTGTGAAAAAATAGAAAAAAATAGTAAGCAAATTATTGCTGAAAAAATAATTGAAAAAATTACAAATTATTATTTCTAATCTTCANAAATGCTTATAAATCAAGGCTTAATAGACTTACCCACAAAACTGTGGATAACTCTGGTGATATCTTAAAATCTAAGCACAAATTATGCGTTACACTGGTAATTTCTACGGTTTTGGTTAATAAATAATCATATCTATTTTTTTAATAAAAATCAATGACTTATATTTTTTTAAAAAATTAATTTAATTCAACTTTTTAAAGTAAATTTATAAATTAACAAATCGCGGATAACTTTTGAAGTTTTTCCCTTTAATATCAAGGCCTAGAGGGTATTTGAATACAATTTTTAAAACAATTTATAGTCACTAATATTGTATTTTTTTTGGATAGATATTTCATTAAATATTACTAAATTTAATTGATATTAAATTTAGTAATTGTTCTATTAATTATAGNGCTATAAAGGCTATCTTAAGAGTTATAAACTCTTGTTTTTGTTTGCTGCGTTTAATAGTTAATTTTGTATTTTCCATGCCCTAGTTTTTTTTCAATTGAATCAAGTAATTCTCGATCTAGTGATACATCAAANTCTTCTGACAATGGAATTCTTCCTGAAGATTTTTCTGATTCATACTCTATGATAACTGGACATGATCCNTGATATTCTTTTAGCAAACTACATAATTCTAAATANGCATTTTTATTTTTTTGAGTCAGTTGAATTTTTAAGTATTTTGCAAATTTAAGTTGGACTTTATCAACTGGATCTATTCTATCAACAACAACTTGCCACTGCTCTCTGAAATCCTTATTAATTTTTCCAGATATTACAACTACCTCATCTAAAACTAATTGCTCACTAGTTTGCGATAGTTTTTGAGAAAAAATTGCNGCATTTATCTTCCTTTCTCCATCTTCAATCGTAATGCTTGCCATTTGACCTTTTCTTGTGTTNCTGTACACAATGTCAGAAATGAGGGAAAGTANTCTTACTTCACGATTATTTCTAAATACAATATCTTTTGGCAATGTGCATACAATTGACTTTAAGTCAGCTTTGTACCAGTCTGTAGGATGTCGGTCTAGGTAATAACCCATGACCTTTTTTTCATACATCATAATATTTTTAAAAGATAAAAAATCACCTTTTATATATCTTTTTTCATACTCGATGTGACTATCAACATCAGAAAAAAGGCTGCTTTGTCCCTTTGATAAATCACTTTGTCTTTGCTCTGCTTGTCTAACTGCACTCGGATAAGTTGAAATCAAAGTAGCTCTCTTAATACCAAATACATCAAAGGCGCCTGCATAAATGAGCGCTTCAATNGCTCTTCGATTTAAATATTTTTTCTCTATTCGGAAACAAAAATCAAAAATATCTAAATAGTCACTATTTTTTTCTCTTTCTAAGACTATTTTATTAACAAGGGCTTCGCCAACTCCTTTAATTGCTCCAAGACCATAAACAATTGTTTTGTTGTCTGTAATGCTAAATTCATACTCTGATTTGTTAATATCTGGAGCGACTACTTTAACGCCTTTTTTCTTTGACTCTCCTACTGTAAAAGCAACTCGATCGGTATCATCCATAACACCTGATAAAACNGCTGCCATAAATGGNGCTGGGAAGTGTGCCTTTAACCATGCAGTCTGATATGAAATATATGCATAGGCTACAGAATGGGATTTATTGAANCCATAACCAGAGAACTTATCAATCAGATCAAATATTTCATTTGCTTTTTCTTTATCAATATTTTTCTTANAAGCTCCTTTTACAAAGACTTCTCGCTGCTGAGCCATTTCTTCGACCTTCTTTTTACCCATTGCACGTCGTAAGATATCCGCACCACCTAAAGAGTATCCAGCCATAATTTGAGCAGATTTCATAACCTGCTCCTGATACAAAAAAACACCATTGGTCGGCTTAAGTATCTCTTCTAGCATTTTGTGAGGGTACCTCACCTTTGCACCATGCTTAACTTGAATATAATCATCAACCATACCCGCATCTAACGGTCCAGGCCTATATAAGGCTAACATTGCAACAATATCCTCAAAGCAGTCAGCCTTGAGTTTCTTTAAATACCCTCGCATACCTTCTGATTCAAGCTGAAAAACGCCTGTTGTGTCACAATCTTGAAGAAGCTTGAATACTTTAGGGTCATCCAGCTTAAGTTTATCAATATCAATTAACTCTTTACTTAAACCTTTATTGACAATGATTTTTACAGCCTTATCCATAACGGTTAAATTTGATAAGCCTAAAAAGTCAAACTTGACTAGCCCAACAGCCTCAACATCATCTTTATCAAATTGGGAGACTATGACATCTGACTCTTCAGAGCCTTTATAAATTGGACAGAAATCACTAATCTTACTTGGCGCAATAACCACGCCCCCAGCATGAGTCCCTACATTTCNAATGATTCCTTCAAGATCTTGTGATAAGTCTATTAGAGTGGACACACTCTCTTCTGAATCATATCTTGATTTTAGCTCTACAGAATCCTCGAGTGCTTTATTTAAGGTCATTTTTAATTCATTTGGAATCATTTTTGAGATTTGGTCACTNAATCCATAAGGATGGCCTAACACCCTTCCAACATCCCTAACAACTCCTTTTGCAGCCATAGTTCCATAAGTAATNATTTGGGAAACTTTCTCTGACCCATATTTTTCAGATACATAGGCAATCACCTCATCGCGCCTATCTGTACAAAAATCAATATCAAAATCTGGCATTGAAATCCGCTCAGGGTTTAAAAAACGTTCAAATAAAAGATCATGCTCTATTGGGTCAACATTTGTAATAGAAAGCGCCCATGCAACAAGAGATCCAGCTCCAGAGCCACGNCCTGGTCCAACAGGAATACCATGTTCTTTAGCCCACCTTATGAAATCCGAAACAATTAAAAAATAACCTGGGAAGTCCATTTCTAATATTACAGAAAGTTCAAAATTTAACCTTTCATTGTAAATTTTTTTATCTACTTCGAGACCTTTTAGTCTAACTTCAAGACCTTTTTTTGACTCTTGGCTAAAAAAATCAGAAATTGAAATTCCCTCTGGAGTTGGAAAAACTGGAAGATAGTTTTTCCCAAAAAGTTCAAAATGAAGNTTACAACGCTTAGCTATTTCAGAACTATTCTCAATNACTTGAGGGTAATCTTCAAACAATAACGCCATCTCTTCCGAAGTTTTTAAATATTGATGATTGCTAAAATTTTTAGCTCTTCTCGCATCATCTAATAAGTTGCCTTCAGCAATACAAATTCTAGCTTCATGTGCTTCAAAATCATTTTTTTCTAAAAACTGGACATCGTTAGTAGCTACAATCGGAACTTCNACTTCCAGTCCTAACTCAATNACNAAATTAAGTAAGCTTTCATCTGAAGGTCTGTCTGTTCTCTGAACAGACATATAGTAACGATCTTTAAAGATAGACTTCCACTTCAATGCTTTCATTTTTGCAGCTTCAAAATCATTANCTAAAGACAGTCTTGAAATATCTGAAGAAGCAGGAGTGGAAATCATTAATAAACCCTTTTGATGAGATATCAGCTGCTCTTCCGTGACACTAACGATAGAAATGCCTTGTTCATTCAAATAGGCTTTTGAAATAAGTTCAGAAAGGTTCAAGTAACCTTCNTGATTTTGACAAAGTAAAAGTACATCATAATAACCCTTGTCAAAAGGTAATGAAATTTTCGCTCCAATGATAGGCTTGATTCCAGCATTGACAGCTTTTTGATAAAACTTAATTGCTGAAAAAAGACTCATTTCATCTGTGAGTGCAACACTTTTCATGCCAGANTCTTTAACGCTATCAATTAGATTTGATATGCGTACTAAACTATTCTTTACAGAATATTCACTTTGACATTGAAGATGAACAAAATCCACAGAATTTATTTAAAAAAAATATGATTATTAACATCATATTTTACAAACAATTTTATATTTCCTCTTTGGCTTTTTATAATTTTATTAAATTTANATTATATTGAAACTGAGTAACAAGTATATCTATATATTTTGCGCTGCCTTTATTAAAGCTTGCGCCTTGTCCATTGTTTCTTGCCACTCCTTCTCAGGCATTGAGTCATAAACAATTCCCGCTCCAGCTTGGACATAGAGAACCTCATCTTTAATTACAGCCGTTCTAATGGCAATTGCAAGNTCCATACCTCCATGCCAAGAAAGGTTTCCAATAGCGCCAGAATAAATACTTCGCTTTAGGGTCTCCACTTCATCAATGATTTCCATCGCTCTAACCTTTGGAGCACCACTCAGAGTACCAGCTGGAAAAGTAGCCTTTAGTACATCGATAGAACTCATACCTTCTTTTAGCTCGCACTCAACATTTGAGACAATATGCATGACATGAGAATAGCGTTCAATAAACATTTTATCGGTCAGGTTCACGCTTCCAGTTTTGGCAATCCGACCTAAATCATTCCTTCCGAGATCAATCAGCATTAGGTGTTCAGCAATTTCTTTTTCATCTGACAAGAGGTCTTNTTCATTTTCAAGATCTTCTTGGATACTCTTGCCTCTTGAGCGTGTTCCAGCTATTGGCCTTATTGTTGCAACATTATTATTATCTATNCGCGTTAATATTTCAGGAGAAGACCCAACTATAGCAAAACCATCTAGGTTTAAAAAGTACATATAAGGGGAAGGATTAAGTATTCTGAGTTGACGATATAGCTCCACAGGGTTTGACTTAAATGAACAGCTTAATCTTTGAGATGGTACAACCTGCATAACATCTCCTGCAGTAATATATTTCTGAACTTTTTCAACTGCATTAACAAAGCTCTCTTTACCAAAACTTGAGACAAAATCCTCAGACTTAATATTTTCAGAAGGTGTGNANTCAAAATGAAACAATTCTCTAATATTTTTTTCAATTCTATTTAGTTTCGAAAGCCCGCCCTCAAAAGACTCTTTCTCCGGATTAATGTGAGTGATGATATGNACCTTACTGGTTAAATTATCAACCACCAATAAATCATTTGAAACCATCAATAAGATATCTGGAACATTTAGTTCATCTTTCTTTTTAATATCTTTAAGTTTTGGCTCAATATATCGAATGATTTCATAACCAAAATATCCAACAAATCCTCCATTGAAATCTGGCAGGTCTTCTAATTGTGGAACNTTAAATTTGCTTTGGTAATCTTCAATCCATACAAGAGGNTCTTCNACTTTATATTGCTNGTGCAGTTTNCCNTTNTTTTCAATTGAGACATCATANTCATTCACCTTAATAACTGTCTCAGCTGCCAGACCAATAAATGAGTACCGTCCCCATTTTTCCCCTCCCTGTACAGACTCTAAAAAATAGCTATATGGATTATTTGCTAATTTAAGATACAAAGCAAGAGGCGTATCAGTATCTACAACAACCTCTCTTGAAAGTGGAATATGATTAAAACCTTTTTCAACAAGGTNATTAAATTGAGACTTTTCCATGAATGTATTTTATCATTACCAAGNTTATGAAAACTTTAGAATACTCNTCACAAAGTCGCATGNAGTAAAAGTAATTCCAAAGTGGATAAAAAAAGGGGATTTCATTTTAAAATGAAATCCCCTTATATTATTTTAAGCTTAATTATTCTTCCGCTTTAGCTTCAACTTCAACTTCACTTAACTGCTCAGAGAGTTCTTGTTCAGCTTCGCTAGTTTGCATAAAGGAATCAGCTACACGCTTTTTCCTCTTCTCTTGATGATGTTTAAAGCCTGTACCTGCAGGAATCAGTCTACCCACGATAACATTTTCTTTAAGTCCTCGAAGATCATCAACTCTTCCAGTAATAGAGGCCTCAGTAAGNACCCTTGTTGTTTCTTGGAATGAAGCGGCAGAGATAAACGACTCAGTTGATAATGAAGCTTTTGTAATTCCCATTAGCAATCTCTGGAAAATAATTTCCTTCTTTTTCTGAGCCCTTAGTTGCTTATTTTTCTCAACAACATGAGCATGTTCNGCAGTTTCACCATTGACATAATTTGAATCACCATTATCAATAATTTCAACTTTTCTAAGCATTTGTTTAACTACAACTTCAATATGCTTATCCGAAATCTTAACNCCCTGAAGTCGGTAAACATTTTGAACTTCTTTTACNATGTAGTTAGCCAAAGTCTCGACGCCAAGCAATCTAAGAATGTCGTGAGGATTTGAAGGGCCATCTGAAATCACATCACCTTTCTCAACTGTTTCACCATCAAATACATTGATGGCTCTCCAATGATGAATCATCATTTCAGTTACATCGCCCTCTTCATTAGTAATGAGCATGCGAACTTTAGATTTAGTCGGGTTACCGAAGCTAACAACACCTGCACTCTCAGCGAGAATTGCATGATCTTTTGCCTTTCTAGCNTCAAATAAATCAGCAACACGCGGCAANCCGCCTGTAATATCACTCGTTTTAGAAACAGCCTTAGGAATCTTAGCAAGNATTTCACCTGCAGCAATNAGCTGACCATCTTCTAGGTTAATTTTAACGCCTGATGGTANGTAGTGAGTAGACAGAATGGATTTCTTGTCNTTCTTATCAACCAACTTAATCATTGGCTTCATATCTTTAGCTGCTGAAGTTCTCTCTGCTTCTTCAATCATCTCAAAGAAACTTAATCCTGTCAATGGATCAGAGTTCTTGACAACAGTTTTACCCTCAACAAAATCAATAAAAGAAACTCTTCCAGAGTTTTCAGCAATGATTGGATGAGTATGAGGNTCCCAGTCAGCTATCTTATCTTTTGCCTTAACTTTTCCGCCATCTTTGAAGTGAACTACGGCTCCGTAAGGTAGTTTATATCGCTCCTTTACTTGCCCTAAATCATTCCTTATAGAAGCTTCTGAAGATCTTGAAATAACAACTAAATCTCCATTTGAATTAGTAATAGATTTCATATTTTCANAGTGCACAATACCGTCCGTATTAATAATAATACTGTTGACAGCAGTAGATGAGCTNGCTGCACCACCAATATGGAAAGTACGCATTGTAAGCTGNGTTCCTGGNTCACCAATCGATTGAGCGGCAATAACACCAACGGCTTCACCAACTCCAATCTTATGTCCCCTTGCCATATCATTACCATAACAAGATGCACATACACCATAAGAAGTTTCGCAGGTGATTGCTGACCTGACTTTAATAAATTCAATTCCTAACTCATTGATACGGTCTGAGTCTGACAAGGTTATCAAATGGTCTTTTTCTAAAAAGACTTTTTTACTATTTGGCATCAGAACATCTTCTGAAATAATTCTACCAAGTACTGCAGTACCCAATGTTTGAACAACATTACCACCATCAATGACAGCTTTCATAAAGAGTCCATTTTCAGTACTACAATCTTCTTCTGTAACTACTAAATCTTGACCAACATCAACTAATCGTCTCGTTAAATATCCTGAATTAGCAGTTTTTAAAGCAGTATCTGCTAGACCTTTTCGGGCACCATGCGTTGAAATAAAGTACTGCATGTTATTAAGACCTTCTCGGAAATTACTTGTAATTGGAGTCTCAATAATTGANCCATCAGGTTTAGCCATAAGACCTCGCATTCCAGCTAACTGTCTGATCTGCGCAGGAGAACCTCGAGCACCAGAGTCTGCCATCATATAGATNGAATTAAACGATGGTTTCTTTTCAGTCTTTCCTTTTGAGTCTGTTATTTCTTCATAACCAACTTTATCCATCATTGCTTTTGCTACTTCTTCAGAAGTTCTTGACCATATATCAATGACTTTGTTGTATCGCTCACCATTTGTAACAACTCCAGATGCAAATTGCTGTTGAACATCTTTGATTTGAGTATTGGCTTTATCAATCATTTCAGATTTTTCACTCGGAATAATCATATCATTTGAGCAAAATGAAATACCCGATTTAGTTGAAAATTCAAAACCCATGTACATCATTTGATCTGCAAAGATAACTGTTTCTTTGAGCTCTTGAGTTCTATAACAAACATGAATTAAGTTTGAAACTACCTTNTTTGTTAAGGCTTCATTGATTAAATCAAATGACAAGCCTTTCGGTAGAATTCTCGAAAAAATCGCCCTTCCAATTGTCGTATCAACTATGCGAGTAGCACTTGGTACAAAACCAGAATCTGTTTTTTCATAGTCCTGAACCCTTAACTTAATCTTAGCATGAAGGCTAACTAATTTAGAGTCATAAGCAGCAAGGGCTTCGTTGGTATTTGCAAAAATCATACCTTCACCGNTTTGATTAACCTTCTCTCTAGTCATATAATAAAGACCTAGAATAACGTCCTGAGAAGGAATAATNATTGGATCNCCACTAGCTAGGTGAAGAATATTATTAGAAGCCAACATGAGTGTCCTTGCTTCTAATTGAGCCTCTTCTGAAAGTGGAACATGAACAGCCATTTGGTCACCATCGAAGTCAGCATTAAAAGCTGTACAAACAAGTGGATGAAGCTGAATAGCTTTACCTTCAATTAGTAAAGGTTCAAACGCTTGAATTCCAAGCCTATGAAGTGTAGGTGCACGGTTTAAAAGAACTGGATGCTGATGAACAACACGTTCAAGTATATCCCATACCTCAGGAATTTCACTTTCAACCATTTTTTTAGCAGCTTTAATCGTCGAGGCAAGACCATTGGCTTGAAGGCGATTGTAAATGAATGGCTTAAATAGTTCTAACGCCATCTTCTTCGGAAGCCCGCATTGATGGAGCTTTAAATATGGACCACAAACAATAACAGAACGTCCAGAATAATCAACCCTNTTTCCAAGCAAGTTTTGACGGAATCGACCTTGCTTNCCTTTAATCATATCAGCAATTGATTTAAGAGGGCGTCTGTTGTTACCCATTACAGCACGACCACGGCGACCATTATCAATTAATGAGTCAACTGCTTCTTGAAGCATGCGCTTTTCATTTCTGACAATTATTTCAGGAGCATCTAACTCTAAAAGCCTTCCAAGACGATTATTTCTGTTAATTACACGTCGATAAAGATCATTTAAGTCTGATGTTGCAAATCGACCTCCATCCAGTGGAACAAGAGGTCTCAGATCAGGTGGTAAAATAGGCAATACATTCAAAACCATCCACTCAGGTTTATTTCNTGATTTGATTAATGAATCAACAAGCTTAAGTCTTTTATTAATTTTCTTAAGTTTAGTTTGTGATTTTGTATTTAAAGCGTCTTCACGTAAATTAGCAGCTTCTTTTTCAAGTTGCATTTCAGAAAGCACATCCTGCATAGCNTCAGCNCCCATCTTGGCTACAAACTCATCATCACCATACTGGTCTAGGGCATCAAAATACATTTCTTCAGTAAGAAGTTGTTTTTTGATTAATGGAGTACTGCCTGGATCTGTCACCAAAAAAGCTTCAAAATACAAAACTCTTTCAATATCCTTCAGGGTCATATCCATAAGAAGACCTAATCTAGAGGGCAATGACTTTAAGTACCAGATATGAGCCACTGGAGCNGCTAGTTCTATATGCCCCATTCTCTCTCTTCTCACTTTAGAAAGAGTGACCTCAACACCACATTTTTCACAAACTACATTTCTAAACTTCATTCGCTTGTATTTACCACACAAGCATTCAAAGTCTTTCATTGGTCCAAAAATTTTGGCACAAAATAGACCTTCTCTTTCAGGTTTAAAAGTTCTATAGTTGATTGTTTCAGGTTTTTTAACTTCACCAAAAGACCAAGAACGAATCTTTTCAGGAGAAGCTAAACCAACTCTAATTGCATCAAAATCTTGTTCTTTATTTTGCTGTTTTAAAATTTGTAATAAATCTTTCAAAGGATTCTCCTAATTTAATTTTGTTCAAGTTCAGTATCAATACCTAGAGATCGAATTTCTTTTACTAGAACATTAAACGATTCAGGCATGACTGACTCTGTACGATTTTCACCATCAACGATATTCTTATACATCTTAGCTCTTCCACTGACATCATCAGATTTGACCGTTAGCATTTCTCTTAGNGTATAAGCAGCACCATATGCCTCGAGAGCCCACACTTCCATTTCNCCAAATCTTTGGCCACCAAATTGAGCNTTTCCACTTAGTGGTTGTTGCGTGACTAATGAGTAAGGTCCTGTCGAACGAGCATGCATCTTATCATCAACTAGATGATTTAACTTCAACATGTGCATATAACCAACGGTTACATCACGATCAAATGCATCGCCTGTTCTTCCATCAAATAATTGAATTTGACCACTCTCAGGCAAATCAGCCATCTTAAGCAATGACTTTATATCTTCTTCTTTAATACCATCAAAAACTGGGGTTGCCATTGGCACTCCAGTACGTAAATTATTAGCCAATTCTAATATTTCGTCATCACTAAATGACTTTAAATCTTCAGCCTTTCCATAACTATTGTAAATTGAATCAAGCATTGAACGGATTTGCTTAATGGTATCTTTACGATGCTCATCTAACAGATTTCCAATCTTATATCCAAGGCCCTTTGCAGCCCATCCTAAGTGAACTTCTAATACTTGTCCAACGTTCATACGGGAAGGAACACCAAGTGGGTTTAGTACAACATCAACAGGAGTACCATCGGCTAAATGCGGCATATCTTCAACAGGTGAAACTCGAGATATTACGCCCTTATTTCCATGGCGTCCAGCCATCTTATCACCAACTTGAAGAGTTTTACGCGTTGCCACNTAGACTTTAACCATCTTTTGAACTCCAGGTGGNAATTCAGCACCTTCTTTAATTTTTGCACTTTCTTGCTCAAAAAATACTTCAAACTCTTCTTGTTTAGCTTTAGATTGTTTAACTAATGCAGCTACTTCTTTATTCACTGCAGCNTCTTTAACTTTTATTTTAGCAATGTCACTATTCTCTAAAGGCTTCAAATCTTTTGCAGNAATCTTATCACCNCTCTTAATGCTACCAACGTTGCTAGTTGAAACATTTCCTGATAGTTTTAAACGAACTCTGCGGAAAATATCTCCATCAATAATCCCAAACTCATCATCAATATCTTTTTTAATGTTTTCTAGTCGCTCTTCATCAATCACTAGAGCGCGAGAATCTTTATCAACTCGATCCTTAGTAAAGATTTGAACATCAATAACAACACCAGATTTTGAAGCACCCATTCTTAATGAAGTATCTTTTACGTTATTAGCCTTTTCTCCAAAGATAGCACGTAATAATTTTTCTTCTGGTGATAAAACGGTTTCACTTTTTGGCGTAATCTTACCAACTAGGATATCACCGCCTTTTACTCTTGCACCAACATAGACGATACCNACATCATCAAGCTTTGAAAGAGCAGACTCACTAACATTTGGAATATCTGCAGTAACTTCCTCAGTNCCAAGTTTTGTATCTCTTGCATAGGCTGTTAGCTCTTCAATATGAATTGAAGTATAACGATCCTCATGAACAACCTTCTCAGAAATTAGAATGGAGTCTTCAAAGTTGTATCCATTCCAAGGCATAAAGGCAATCATCATGTTTTGACCTAATGCAAGCTCTCCTAAATCTGTAGAAGGGCCATCTGCCAAAACATCACCAGCAGCNANCTTATCACCGGGCTGNACNAGTGGTTTCTGGTTAATACAAGTATTTTGGTTTGAGCGTGAATATTTAATTAAGCTATAAATATCAACNCCTAACTCGCCAGCTTTTGCTTGTTTTGAATCAACACGTATTACAATTCTGGATGCATCAACTGTTTCAACAACTCCATCGTGATCTGCAACAACGCAAACTCTAGAGTCAGTTGCAACAACGCGCTCAATACCCGTTCCAACTAATGGCTTTTCAGCNCGAAGNACAGGAACAGCTTGACGCTGCATATTTGAACCCATTAGGGCACGGTTTGCATCATCATGCTCAAGGAAAGGAATTAATGAGGCAGCAACAGATGAAATCTGNTTAGAGTCAATGTCTATAAGAGTCACTTCGGACTTNTCTACCAACACAAATTCATTTTTATGTCTTCCAGACACTAAATCATCTTGAAGTTTTCCCTTGGAATCAACCTTAGANTTAGCCTGAGCAATAGTATGATCAATCTCATCAATAGCCGAAACGTAAACTATTTCTTTCGTGACTTGNCCATTCTTTACAACCTGATATGGNGTCTCTAAAAAACCATAAGAGTTTGTTTTAGCATAGACTGCTAATGTATTAATTAGTCCAATATTTGGACCCTCTGGGGTCTCAATTGGACACAACCTTCCATAATGAGAAGGGTGAACATCTCTAACTTCAAAGCCTGCTCGCTCCCTTGTCAATCCTCCAGGCCCAAGTGCAGAAATACGGCGCTTATGAGTAACACCTGATAGTGGATTAACCTGATCCATAAATTGAGACAGTTGTGAAGAGCCAAAAAACTCTCTAACTGCAGCAGAGACTGGCTTTGAATTAATTAAATCTTGAGGCGTTAGCTCATCTGTTTCTGCAAGATTTAAGCCTTCTTTGACTGCTTTCTCTACACGGATTAGACCTATTCTAAACTGATTTTCAATCATTTCACCTATAGCCCTAACTCTTCTATTAGCCAATGTATCAACGTCATCCACAACATCATGGCCATTCTTAATGTCAATGAGTTGCTTAATTACATTAATAATGTCATCATGAGTTAGAACGTGCTCGCCAGTTTCACTTTCGATCCCTAAACGGCGATTTAACTTCATACGACCAACTTTTGAGAGGTCATATCGATCATTGTTAAAGAATAGATTAGAAAAAAGAGCATTAACTGCATCTTCAGTTGCAGGCTCACCAGGTCTCATTACATGGTATATAGACATGCGCGCTTCGATTTCTGTCTGTAATTCATCAAGGCGTAATGTATCTGAAATATAAATGCCATTTTCAGCATCATTGATATAAATAATATTAATTTTCTTAATTTTTGTTGCAGCTAGAACCTCAATAGATTCTTCTGATATCGAAGAATTAGCAGCCAGTAATATTTCACCAGTATCGGTATCAACTATATCTGAAGAGACAACTTTTCCGATTAGGTACTCTAATGGTGCATTGATTGAATCAACTTTTGCAGTTTGAAGCATCTTAACGTGCTTAGCAGTTATTCTACGGCCTTGTTCAACTAAAACATCTTTACCAATTTTGATATCAAATTCAGCAATAATTCCTCTTAAAAGCTCTGGTTTGATGACTAAATCACATGATTTAGATTTAATCTTCACAGCAATATGATCAAAGAAAGTATCAATAATCTCATTAGTCGACAGGCCCATAGCGCGAAGCAGTGTCGTAACAGGGAGTTTCCTCCTTCTGTCTATTCGAACAAACAAATGTTCGTGATGATCAAATTCAAAATCTAACCAAGAGCCGCGGTATGGAATTATTCGCGAAGAAAATAAAATCTTTCCTGAAGAGTGCGTCTTCCCCTTATCGTGTTCAAAAATTACGCCTGGTGAACGATGAAGCTGAGAAACAACCACACGTTCTGTACCATTAATAACAAAAGTACCAGTATCGGTCATTAGTGGAAGCTGACCAAGATAAACACATTCCTCTATAACTTGCTTAACGCGACGCTTTTTCTTTAAATTTGATCCATTCTTGTCAAAAAGAACTAAATTTAGCTTAACTTGTAATGTTGCAGCATAGGTAACACCTCTAAGCTTACATTCTTTGACACTGTATTTTGGCTCTTGAAGTTCATAATCTAAGTATTCAATTTCTGCATATCCATTAAGGGCTGTAATTGGAAAAACAGATTGAAAGACTGAGTGAAGACCGATATTTTCTTTTTCAACGGCTCCCGCTTGAATAAAGCTATTAAATGAATTAATTTGAATAGACAATAAATCTGGTTCTTTAAGAATCGATTCTCTTGTTCCAAAATTATTTCTGATACGTTTTTTTTCTGTAAATGAATATGTCATGAATGCCCCGTATTAATCAACAAATTGTTTTCAAAATTACTTTTGAATAAAAACACCAAAATCCCCTTNTGGGGATTTTGGTTTTTTGCATTGAACAAATTACTTAAGTTCTACGCTAGCGCCAGCCTCTTCAAGCTGCTTAAGCATATCATCAGCTTCTGCTTTTGATGCGCCTTCTTTAATCGCTGCCGGAGCACTTTCAACAAGATCCTTAGCCTCTTTAAGACCTAATCCTGTCATGCTACGAACAGCTTTAATTACAGCAACTTTCTTCTCACCAAAGCTTGTTAACATTACATCAAATTCAGTCTGTTCTTCAGCCNCTGCACCAGCTTCTGCTGCTACCGCTACTGGTGCTGCTGCAACCGCTGCTGCAGANACTCCAAATTTTTCTTCCATTGCTGAAACGAGCTCAACAACATCCATCACAGACATGTCTGCAATTGCACCTAAAATATCTTCGTTACTTAATTTCGCCATGATATTTACTCCTCTATATAATTATTATTGTTTTTGATCACGCACAGCTGCCACAACTCGAGTTAACTTGGTAGGAACTTCATTTAGAGTTCTAACTAGTTTCTCTGTTGGTGCAAGCATCAACGCCATCAACATACTGATTGCCTGATCTTTAGTTGGAAGACTCGCGATTCGCTTAAGTTGATCTGCATCAACAAACTCNCCGGAAACCCCCAAACCTTTAACGACTAAGTCTTTATTTTCTTTAATAAAGTCACGAAAAACGCGCGCAACAGCACCCGGATCTTCTTGAGAAAATCCCAAGATAACCGGTCCACTTAAGACAGGTAATATACATTCACATNCTGTCTCTGCTAACGCTCTCTTTGCAAGTGTATTTTTAACAACACGCAAAGAAACATCTGCCTCAATAGCAGCGCTTCGTAGGTTAGTCATTTGTTCAACATTCAATCCACGATACTCAGCAGCACCAACAGATACAGCGCTTATAGCGACTGCATTAACCTGTTCGACAACTGCTTTTTTTGCTTCAAAACTAAGAGCCATAGTCTCTCCTGAACAATTAAAAAAAAGAAAGTTATAAAATTACAACTTTCGCCACAAGGTATTTCCATACCCTCTACATAGGCAAATTGAAGGATCAATTTATTAAGTAATTAACTGCAAGCAGNTCATCACACCTATGGTCTTTGAGGCTAAACAAGTAACCTTGTCGCCCAAAGAATTCNTAACTGATAAATTANTTATCAGTAGTTAAATCTATTTAAATATCTACACTCGCCCCATCAATACTGAGGCCTGGGCCCATCGTTGATGAAACACTAATTTTTTTAAAGTACACACCTTTTGCTGAACTGGGTTTTGCTTTCTTAAGAGCATCTATTAGTGCAGTTACATTTTCTTCTAATGCTTTAACATCAAAAGAAGCTTTACCAACACCTGCATGAACAATTCCAGACTTATCCGCACGATAGCGCACCTGACCAGCTTTTGCATTTTTAACTGCTGTTGCAACGTCAGGAGTTACAGTTCCTACTTTGGGATTAGGCATCAAACCACGAGGACCTAAAACTTGTCCTAATCTTCCAACGACTCCCATTGCATCTGGAGAGGCTATAACAACGTCATAATTCAAATCTCCATCTTGCATAGTTTTCATTAAATCATCCATNCCCACAATATCTGCACCTGCATCAGTCGCTTTTTGAACATTATCGCCCTGAGTAAAGACAGCAATACGGACAACCTTTCCAGTNCCATTTGGCAGAACAACAGCACCACGAACAGTTTGATCAGATTTTTTTGTATCAATTCCCAAGTTAATACTTACGTCAACAGACTCATCAAACTTTGCAGTTGCGCATTCCTTAACTAGCGCTAAAGCATCAGAAATTTTGTACTTTTCGCCTTCTTTAATTTTTGATATATTTGCTTTTTGGTTTTTTGTTAAAGTAGTCATCATNAACCCTCCACCACAAGGCCCATAGAGCGGGCAGTTCCGGCAACGATTTGGACAGCAGCGTCTAAATCATTTGCATTTAAATCTTTCATTTTGATATTAGCAACTTCCTCTAGTTGTGCACGAGTTACTGTGCCAACTTTATTAATATGAGGCTCTCCACTCCCTTTTGCAATACCAGTCACTTTTCGAAGAAGGACTGCTGCAGGAGGTGTTTTAGTTACAAATGTGAAGCTTCTATCANTGTAGACAGTAATAATTACTGGNACAGGCATNCCTTTATCAATCTCTTGTGTTTGGGCATTGAACGCCTTACAAAATTCCATGATATTTACACCATGCTGACCTAAAGCTGGTCCAACTGGTGGCGAAGGATTAGCTTCTGCCGCAGGGACCTGCAGTTTTATATATGACTCAATTTTTTTTGCCATTTTTATCTCCTATGGGTTCAAGCGCCTATCAAGCTCCCCGTTAACAAATTTAACCCAATGGGTTGTGTTATGTTTTCTCTACTTGAGAAAACTCTAGTTCAACTGCAGTAGTTCGACCAAAAATTAAAACCTCTACTGTCAGCAAACTTTTTTCGTAATTCACACTTTCAACAGTTCCATTAAACTCATTGAATGGNCCATCAATAACAAGAACTTCTTCACCGGGTTGAAATGCAACCTTAGGTTTAGGTTTATCTGCNCCCTCTTGAACGCGTGCAAAAATTCTATCAACCTCTCTCTGAGTTATTGGAGAGGGTTTACCTGAAGATCCACCTATAAAACCAATAACATTATTTGTATTCTTAACTAATAACCAACTTGGCTCTGTTAGTTCCATCTTAATAAGCATGTAGCCTGGGAAAAATTTGCGCTCAGTTTCTTTTTTCTTTCCACCTTTAAGTTCAACAACNTGCTCAGTGGGAATCAANATCTCTTCAACCAAGTCCTCTATCCCTTCTCTAGCNACAGCCTCTTCAATNGCTAGTTTTACTTTAGCCTCATAGCCACTTCTTGCGTGGATTACAAACCAATTCTTAGACATGAAAATCCTTTACTTAAAATATATTAATTGAAGAAATTGACTGAACACCCCAAGTAAAGAATGCATCCACAATCCAAAGAAAAATTGCCACCACAATTACTGCAATCATAATGATTCCAGTTGTTTTTAATGTTTCTTCTCTTGTGGGCCAAACTACCTTTCTAAGCTCAATACGTGTTTCTTTTAAGAAATGTAGAAACGTATCACCTTGGTTAGATTTTATAAATATGCCGCCCGCAACAATAAACCATACAAGTGTAACAAGCACCTTAGTCAGAGAATTAAAATTGAGTGGGTTCACATAATACAAAGCAAGTGCAGCAACAACTACAACAACTGCTAGGATAGTTTTCCATTGATCAGAACCACTCTTTAAATTGTCTATTTGTTTAGCCACATATATCCTTTAATTTGGCAGGCAAGGAGGGACTCGAACCCCCAACCAATGGTTTTGGAGACCACTACTCTACCAATTGAGCCACTTGCCTATATATCAAATCCCAAAAATGGCCACTCATAGAGTCGCCACTTACTTTAAAAACTTCTAGTTAGTAATCTTCGAGACGACGCCAGCACCTACTGTGCGACCGCCTTCTCTAATTGCAAATCTTAATCCTTCTTCCATTGCAATCGGAGCGAGTAACTCAAC
>PASI01000012.1 GCA_002711905.1 Thiotrichales bacterium | reverse complement strand
CTGGCTCAGAGCTATAAACATCAAGTGCAAAACCATTAATTAAATTTCCACTATAAGCCCTAAGCAGATCATACTCATTGACAATTGATCCTCTTGATGAGTTGATAATGATAGGTTTACGTTTCATTAAATTAAATGAATTTGCATTGATTAAATCTTTTGTTTCATTAGTTAGTGGAAGGTGAATCGAAATTACATCAGAAAGACTAAAAAGTTCTTCTTGCTCCACCAATGAAACGTTATGATCAGTGGCATCAGATTGGGGAACAAAAGGGTCATATGCAATCACCTTTGCTCCAAAAACTTGAGCTAATCGACAAACTTTTTTACCGATCACACCAAAACCGAGCAGTCCCAGAGTCTTTCCTCCGAGCTCTCTTGACTCAATAGAGGTTCTAGGCCACTGCCCAGATGAGGTTCCAGTATGAGCAATTGGAATGTTTTTTAACAAAGACAGGGAGCATGTAATTACGTACTCAGCCACTGAATCTGCATTCATACCTGTTGCAGGCTGAACAAAAATATTGTTTCTAGAACAAAAATCAGTATCAATATTATCTAAACCAACACCAAGTCTCCCAACAAAACTTAAATTTTTAGCCTCAGTTAACAAGGCCTCGGTAAGCTGAGTTTTGTTGCGAACGATGACAGCATCAGTATCAGATATGAGAGAGCTCAAGGCATCAGGATCTGCGTGAAGGTTAGTGTCATAAATTACCTCAAAATTTTCAGAAATTTTATCAACACTATCTTGCTCCATGAATTCTGTTATTAGTACTTTTTTCATATTAAATTTTTTTTGATGGTTGTAATTGATTTGAAAATTCTTTCACTTCATTGTAGTTAGGCAGGGTGCTGATACCGCCTACTCTTGTGCATTTTAGTGATGCAGTAGCAGTTGCCAGTTCAATTGCCTCTTGATTCGTTTTGCTTTCAATAAACCTTGCAAAGGCGCCATGAAAGACATCTCCCGCGCCGTTTGTTTCTTTAGCGTCAATCGCTGGTGAATCACAATGAAAAATTTCTCCATTATCTATCCAATAAACACCCTTGGATCCTAGAGTCACCGCGTAAAACTTTTGGTTGTGCTGATAAAGACTTTTTAATGCATCAATGATGGGTTTGTTGTTTGTATAGCGGTTCAATCCAATTTCAGAAAAAATTGGATGAGAAGAGAGATTAACAACCTCTTCAAGAAGAGTGCTATTGGTGAAATTGTCGAGATCTACAACACAATTAATCTTATTTTTTGTAGAATGAACTGCAATATAATGAGCGGCTTCAATCCAGTTGGTGTCAACGAGATAGGATTGACCAGCTGAAAAATCAAAAATGGGCAAGGTTTTTTCACTTAAGAGTTTTTCTTCATTAAAAACTGCCAGCATTCTTTCACCTTTTCGATCTTCAAAAATATGGCTCTGTGATGTTTGAGCATCGTTTACAACGATGGATTTTTGAGTTGGGATGCCATAACTAACAAATTCTGATTTTAAATAATCAGCGGCATCATCATTCCCAAAACGACCAATAAATTCAGCATCACCTCCTAAAGACTTAATAACAAAACTCGCAACAGGAGCAGGGCCGCCTAGGCGCTTTTCAAGTCCATTTGCTACCATTTTGATTGGCTTTTCAGGGAAGCGATCAATTTTGATAACTCTGTCAAGAAAAATAGGACCAACGCATGTAATCATAGATTTTATTTTAATGATAATAGTAAGTGATTTACACTACTTCTTCGAGAGAGTGCGAATGACAGCATTGCTCCACCCCGCAAGTTTATTTTGTCCAGTGGCAATAATTTCATAATTCGAATCAAATAAAACCCCTTTAGAAGAAGTAGTTCCTTGATCTATTGATAAGATGTGTTTATTTGAATTTGACATAATGTTCGTGTTTTTAAATAATATGGATTAATGTTTTTACAAATACTGTCTATTTTTTGTCATGTAAGCATCCAACTCTTTTAAATTATCTTTATCCAATAATAAATAAAGCTTGGTTCGTCTTTGAGTTACATCGTCAGGAAAAAGAGCAAACTCTTCTTTCATCAAATAATCAACTTCAATTTGATACAAGTCATTACCAAAATGAATTCCAAGATCATTGACACTGGTGGTACCGTTCAATAATTCATTAACACTTGTTCCATAGAGATTAAATAGACGAGTGAGATAATTGGAATCTAAAAAGTGATACTCCTGTATGAGATCATTAATTAATTTTTCTTTTTCACATAAAAAGAAATCACCGCCTGGTAGTGGAGTTGACCCTGTTGATGAGGGTTTCTTTTTACCAAGAATGGACTCAACTTGATCGACAACATCCTCTGAAAGTCTTCTAAATGTAGTTAGCTTTCCTCCAAAAACATTTAATAGGGCGCTTTGATCTAAACGACTTTCTTCTCGAATAACATAATCACGTGAGATCTTTTGAGCTGAATTTGAGTTATTGTCATAGAGAGGTCTAACACCACTCCAATGGCTAACAACATCATTTCTGGTAATTTTCTTAATAAAATAATTATTAGCTGAGCTCAGGATGTAATCAATTTCCTCTTCGGAAGCTAAAACGTTATTTAGGTCTTCCTCAAAATCAACATCAGTCGTTCCAATAAACATAAACTCTTTTTCCCATGGAATTGCAAAAAATATACGGCCATCCTCATTCTGAAAAATGTAAGAATAGTGATGGTTAAAAATCCTCTTTACAACTACATGACTCCCTTTTACTAATCTAATATTATTAACTTCATTTTGTTGATAACTTTTTTTTAAAAAATCATCAATCCAGGGACCAGTTGCATTAATAAGCACTTTTGCAGTAATAGTTTGATTTTCTCCAGATATTTGATTATTAGTTTGAATATGCCAAATACCATTAATCTGTTTTATATCTATAACTTTTGACCTCGTTTTAATCACGCTGCCTAAATTCTTAGCATCAATCGCATTGAGGACAGTCAGTCTTGAGTCGTCAGCTATACAATCAGAATATTCGAAACCCTTAGAGTATGACTCCAATAAAGTTGTTTGAGTAGCATGAGATTTAATATTAATTGAGTTTGANCGCTTAATAAACTTAGAAGAATAGAGATTATCGTAAAGCNTNAACCCTAATTTCAATATCCAGGCTGGTCGAAGACCTTTATGATAAGGCAAAATAAATCTAGCTTCTTTAACAATATGAGGCGCAATACTAATTAATGTATCTCGCTCCTTTAGAGCTTTTCTTACAAGTGAAAACTCATAGTTTTCTAAATAACGCAGACCACCGTGTATCAATTTAGAAGAGGCTGATGATGTGCCACTAGCTATATCGTTTTTTTCCGAAAGATATACGCTATATCCTCTTCCAGATGCATCTCTAGCGACTCCACAACCATTTATTCCGCCACCAATTACAAAAACATCAAAAACTTTACTCAAGATTGAATTCACTCATTTGAACTACTCTGTCTTCATTTATAGAGATTTCAGCTGCTTCACCTATAGCAACTGCAATGAGACCGTCTTTTAGGGATACCTCCGGTTTAGTATTATTTCGGATGGCCTTAATAAAAGAAGTGTGCTCATAGTATGTGGAACCATGGTGATGACCTGCCTCAAGTATTTTTATGTCGACAGCTATTGTTTCTTTTGTTGATGAATCGCTTTCTCGAAGACCAATCCTAATGTCAGAATTTGCTATTCCTGATTGATTGGAAGGGACTTCAGTTTCTATTTTTCCGATAGAGCCAACAGCGCAAAGTTCTTCTTGATACTCAGAATTCTCAGCAAACATGCATAGGTCTAAAAAAGCTCTTACTCCATTCTCAAAATCAACAATGACAAATGCATTGTCTAGGATGTCAGGGGTCATTCCATCATACGTTTCATCCAAATGGTTAACATCTTGATTTCCACTCGCGTAAACCTTTAACGGCTCACTCTTTGCTATCAATCTCATTAAATCAAAGAAGTGACAACACTTTTCAACCAAAGTGCCCCCAGTTTTAATTGTAAATCGATTCCAGTCATCTACCTTATGCAAAAAAGGGAAGCGATGTTCTCTGATTGAGAGCATTTTTAAATCACCAATGGTTTTGTTATGTATCTCCTGAATCATTCTTTGAACTGGAGGCATATAGCGATACTCCATCGCTGTCCATATAACTCCAGGATATTTTTTTGAAAGTTCCTCGAATTCTTGGCAGTCTTTAACTGTTGTGCATAAAGGTTTTTCTATTAGAAGATGAGCTTCTGATTTCATAACATCTTTTAAAACATCAATATGCGTGAAGTTAGGAGTTGCGATTATAAATGCATCAGCAATGTTAGCTCTAACAAGCTCATTGTAATCTTCAAAAATAGCGACTTCATTGTTGAGTAATTCAAGGCTTTCTTTTATTGATTGCTCGCTTGTATCACACAATGCAACCACCTCTGCATCTTCGATAATTTCGATATTTAGGATATGCTCTTGGCCCATACAGCCAGCACCAATAATTGCATATTTGATTTTGTCTGTCATAGCGTATAAGTTGGTATATTCATTTGCTGTCCAAAGTGGATAAGCTTGTCGGATATATCTCCATAAGTAAATGCGACATGGTGCTCTAGTCCACCTTTAAACATTTGCTCTAATTTATGAGGACTGTTCTCACCCAAGCTAATTACTCCAGAGGTTCCTGAGAATGAGTTAGGTCTATCAATTACTTGACCCTTCATAACAAAAAATTGGAGTTTGTTTCGAGCTTTTGAGACTCTAAATATCGTAATTTCTCCCTCTTTTAAGCTGAAATCATGAAGGAGGGGTTTTTTTCTATTGGAGTGAATACCAGATTTAGCAGTCCCTTCTTTTGCCATACTTATAGGGGCTAGACCGCAATGCCAAAAAACTAAAGAATTATCAGACTTATCAACATCAACAATATCTACCAGTAGGGAAGGGTTATCATTCATTTGATTGAGAATATTGCAACTGATGCCGCCGAGTACATCTGCCTCGCATGCACAGCTTACTTTCTTCTCGTTCATCATAGCCATTGGGCCACATGAAGCACAGCCATATTCAGTAAAAGTCTCCGGCCAACACCTTATTGCAAAGGCATCAAGCTTATGCTTGTCTTTTAGACTTTCTAGACCGTGATAAATTGAAATACTTTTATCGAACTCTTCCTGAACCAGCTCATCGGTTCCCTGAAGGTAGCTTGAAACTGTATTTTTAGTTTTAACAATAGTATCCGCCTCAACCTCTTTAGCTTCATCAAATAAATCTTTTAGGTCTAGATCAACTAGTGAAACGTTTAGTTTACTGGTTACCTCATTTGAGTCATAGTCACAGGTGTCGAAGCCTTCAGGTCTTGTTCCAATAATTCCAATTGTTTGCTTGTCAATAGTGTAATTAAAATCTAATTGATTATTGCTTATAGTAGCCTCATTCCATGATAGCTGATTGGCTTCATTTGTACCACTTATAAAACCTAAAAATGAAGACTCATTGACTTTTTCATCAGACTCCATGATGACAAATTCTGGAGTAATGCTGTTCTTTATTAATGAGTGCATACCCAGGTTAAGACCACAAATCGAGTTGAGCCTTAATCTTCCACCCGTTCTTGGCTCTGGAAAAGAGACAATACAGATTGGTTTGTTGATTTCTTGAGCAAAATTTAAGAGAAATTTAGCGTCAGTAAAGGTTGTTTGAAAAAGAAAAATTTTGTCACAGGGGTTACTTTTAAAAAATGATAAAGCTTTACTAGCCCCTTCGTCATTCGTAATGAGTTCCTGAAAGCCAATTGCATTCGGAGATAGTGACAATAAAAGTGACTTGGCGTTACTAAATTTTGACCCAGCAAACTCAACATCAAAGGTGTCCCTCGCTAGTGCTAAATAACCAATCATAAAAATCCCCCATATTCATTCGTAAATTGTTCAGGATTGTCAATTTTAAATCCATTATCAAAGTAGGTTTGTAAAGATAGTGCATTTTTAGAAGTTAGGTCATTGAGTTTTTTAACATAACTCACAGAGTCAGTTTTTAAGCCTTTTTCTACCAGTTCAATGTTAGGNTATTNNTTAAAAGCATCAAGCCAAATTGTCCTACCAGCAAGGTACCCTGAGGCCCCATTTTTATAGGCAAGCTCAAGGCACTTAAAGAATGAGTCTTTGTCCATCCCTGAGGAAAGAACTACCCATGGCTTGTTATTAGTTGCGCTAGCAAGTTTTTTAAATGCATCTTCAGTTTCAGGAGTGATTTCGTCTTTAAGCTGACTGCTATCGACAGGACTTTCAAGTTTAAAGATATCGACCTTGTATTTGTCCTTAGCAAACTCTAAAACACTATCAATCACATGCTGAGTCTTTTTTTGTTTTTGCTCTACATATTCTGTCGTATGATTTTCATCATTTTGAAACGGATATACTAGAAGCTCTAACAGGAAAGGGATAGAGTATTTCTCACACTCTTCACCAATAGTTTTCACATAGTTTCTTTGATGCTCGATCGATTCTATTTCTGCATCTGGCCTATACCAGGCTAAAACTTTAACTGCGTCACCACCAGCTTTTTTAATTTTCTCAACACTCCAGTTATTTATATTTTCAGAGTATCTTCCTTTATTAGTCTCTTTAAAGTTATGCTCTTCAAGGGTAATGACAAGGCCCTTTGATTTATTGAATGAAAGTAAATTCGATAAAGAGTAGTGGGGATCCATCAAAATGGCTGTCGCCTGTTGAGACAAATGAGTTGTAATGAGTTTTTTGCATTCAACAACTTGCTGATATGTATATTGTCCATTATTTACATCACTAATTAGATTAAAGATTGGCGGCCGCTGATCGACTGCAAGCATTTGAAAATGATTGTTATCTGTGCAAAGCTTTTTTAGGTGATTCAGTTTTCCAAGTTTATGGTTAGTCATACGATGTTTAATTTAATTATTAATTTAATAATATAGAAATCTAAAATTTATTCTAAATTTTGATTCAGGTTTTCATCATCAAGTGGCGAGGAGGCGACAATAATTTCGATTTTATTTAATTTACAAATTTCAATAATTTCAGAGGGAGGCTGAAAGTTTGTAACCAAGATGTCTATCTCAGATATATTCCCTAAAAGCATCGGCGCAGTGCTATCAAACTTAAAGTTNTCNGCAACAAGGATTAGCTTTCTGCAGTGATTAAATATNGCTTTTGAAACCAGCACATCCTCATAGTCAAAGTCCATCAAGGCGCCTTCATTNTCAATTGCAGAAACNCCTACAACCGCATAATCTACTTTAAACTGTTTAATNAAGTCAGCCGTATCAGATCCCATTACAGCAGAATCAGGNTTTCTAATNTTTCCTCCTGCNAGCCAAATTTCTGCATTATTNAGTTCNGTAAAAATATTTACAATATTTATNTTNTTTGTAATAACTTTAAGATCTTTGTGTGCATANAGNGACTGAGCTACCTGTTCAATTGTTGTTCCNCTCTTNGCGCTGTATATATTNCCAAGNACAATAGANGAGCTGTTTNGGATGATATTGGCGACTGCATCTGCGATATCTTTNTTCTCATTNCTAGCTANNGTTTTTCTNGATTTATAAGCATAATCGTGNGCCTTTGAAAAGAATGCTCCNCCATGAGCACGTACCAATAAATCCTGGTCACAGAAATTATTGATATCGCTTCTAATGGTTTGTTGGGTAACCTCAAATGTTTTAGCTAGGCCCTCCACGCTNACGTATCCCTCTTCTTCAGCAAGCGTTAGAATGTCACGTTGACGTTTGTTTAGTTTTTCCATAATCAATCCATTATATTGTANGTTAAATCATCTATTTTCATTTATTTTCGCTTTTTTTCTTTTATTTTCAAATTAGTTGACATTNCTANTTAATTCGTATATATTTAATTTAGTTTNGGTATGTGTGAAAAATATCGAAATAGGTAAATANCACTTGTTTTAACTGGTGTTAATCTACATCAAGTAGGTTTTTAAGGTCTCGGTTTCTGTTTTTAACGAATCTTGAAATTTATTTTTTATTTAATTTGGAGAGAGATATGAAGAAAAGTATTTTGTTGGCATCAGTTCTTGCCGCCTCCTCGTTTAGTGTGAATGCAGCAGAAATTAANTTTCTTTGCTATCAGGACGCTAATGAGTGTGACGTTTTGGAAGAGATGTCTTCTGTATGGGAAAACTCAACTGGAAATANAGTTAACTTNGAAAAAGTGGGCTANGATGTAGTTAGAGATCAACTTGAAAATCAACTTGAAGCTGGCTCTGCNCCNGACGTTGCTCGTGTTACTAATNTNGGTGGATTGAATCAGTATTACCTTGATCTTACNCCTTATGTTGATGCTGGAANATGGGAAGNAAACTANGGTGCAACGTTGCCATGGTATAGAAAACCATCNGGNGANAACGGAATTTATGGCTGGCAAGCNCAGCTNACNGTTACGGGTCCTTATGTAAACGTAACGATGTTNGAAGATGCTGGTGTTGANATGCCTGAAGAAGGCGCTACTTGGGATGACTGGGCAGATGCTCTAAGAGTTGTCAAGTCTGAACTAGGCCTAACAGCTGGACTTGCAATGGATAGAACAGCACACAGATGGGCTGGACCAGCTTTTTCTTATGGCGCTAAATTCCATGAGAATGGTGTTCCTATTTTAGTTGATGATGGATTCAAAGCTTTTGCTGAAACGTTTGTTGGATGGCATGAGGAAGGCTTAATGCCTGCTGAAGGCTGGCCTGCTGGTGGNGGTACTGCTTATAAAAATGCAGCACCTCTTTTCCTAGATGGNACGGTAGCTATGCACATGTCAGGATCTTGGATGCTTGGCAACTATGATGCAAACATCACTGACTTTGAGTGGAAAGTTGTTCCTATTCCATGTGGANCAGGTGGNTGTGGAGCAATGCCAGGAGGTTCTGGAGTTGTTGCATTTAAATCAACTAAGGAGCCTGAAGTTTCAGCTTCGTTCATTGACTTCTTGTCGCAAGCTGGAAGAGCGGGNTACTTTGCNTCTAATACTTCAAACATTACTGCACACCAAGGTCTTCAAAAGGCTGGAATTGANTANTCAGGCGTAAGCCAGAGAGTTTCAGCTGGACTGTCTACTTTTGCAGCAAATGCAGGNAAAGCGGCAGANTCTACTCCGCAAGCCTATTGGTTCCAAGGTTACAATAAGAACTTTGCCATTTACGGTATTGTTCCTGACTACATAACTAAAGCGATCACTGGTGAAATGAGCCTTGATGACGCTTTGGCAGCGATTGATGCTGACGTAGCAGCAAAGATAGCTGAATAGTTATTATTCAGTTATACTGAAGTTCTAAACTTTAAGGCCGTCTCTTGAGGCGGCCTTAATTTTATTTAAAATTCAATCCTTATAATGTTTGACGCTGTTTTAAATCTTAATAGTTGGTTTCTGTTTTTTGCTCTCTATCTTTTGGTGGGTTTTATATTAGCAAAGGATGTCTATGGCTTTGTTCCAAAACTCATGTCAAGTATTGGCTGGCCCATCGAGTTTACTCAAAAACTGTTTGGAACTAAATCTCTTCCTTACTTATTTTTATTTCCAAATATCCTTATATTTGGACTCTTTACGTTTCTTCCGTTGTTCATGAACTTTGGCTTTTCTGTGACCGATGGAACGAGTATCAACTTTGAAAATAGAGCCTTTTCAGGGCTTGATAACCTGGCAAGAATTACTCAGGAAATTCAAATTGATACTGGCGGTATTAACGTTGAGAATGCCAAATTCAAGTCAGCACTGTATGACACATTTGTGTTTGTGATACTTCAAGTGCCTATTATGATTCTCATAGCTCTTTTTACTGCAATTGTTTTGAATAGGGAGGTTATTGGAAGGGGTTTTTGGAGGGCTGTATTTTTTTATCCAGTCATGCTGAGCCCTGTGGTTGTTGCATTTTTATGGACCCTTATACTAAAGAGGCAAGGCATGTTGTCTCAAACACTAATAGACTGGAACTGGATTAGTGAGCCGATCCAGTGGCTAATGGATCCAAACTGGACAATGTTCTGGTCAATCTTTGTCTATACATGGGCTCATATGGGTTTTTATATGCTCATCTTGTTGGCTGGACTTCAGTCAATTCCTAGAGACCTGTACGAGGCTGCTCAAATGGACGGGACGTCAGAGAGGCGAGTTTTTTGGCGCATTACACTGCCCTTATTAATGCCAATCTTACTAGTTGTAACAGTTCTGTCGCTCATTAAAGCGGTGCAGGCATTTGAGGAGCTTTATGCACTGCAAGTTGGGTGGATCTCACTTGTTTCTTATATTGTTGAAAATGCCGGAATACGTGGCCAAAAAACATTCTTTGGTCTAGGTATTGCGGCAATGGCCTCATTAATTGTTGCGCTGATATTAATCGTTCTTTCTTTGCTTCAATTCTACTTAACTAGGAGACAAGTCAAGCTATGACAGATGTCATTAAATTTTTTACTCGTAGACAGGGCAAAAAGAAAGCTAGTCTGACCGACTGGATCTCTTATGGTTTTTTATTNCTTGGCTTTTTNATCATCTTTTTGCCAGTTTTGTGGCTAGTAATGAACTCAGTTAAGTCACAATTCTTACTNCANAANTATGACACTAATTTTCTACCAATGGACTATGANCGTATTGCAAGAGCNACNACCTATGGTCCAGATGGTAAAGATATTCTTATTATGAAAGACCTCGAGCCATGGGTCATGTTTTGGAAAAATTTGAGTGATGACGAAAGAGCTGAAAAGGACGTCGTCAACTACATCAAAAATTTTAGTGGAAATGAATACTACGCTTTAAGATCCCACTTTGGACTGGTATCAGTAATGGCTAAGGATTTAATTCTTAGCCAAAACCTACCTGACTGGCTCATCAAGTACCCAAGCATGTTTCCGAGTGCTAAGAAGGAATATGATCCTCAGGCAATAGTGGACAGCCTTGATGACGAGGATGCGAGGTTGTTATCTGAATATTTAGGGCTCAAGCCCTATAAACCGAATGGATTTACAGCTCAAATTTTGGTGTCCATGATGGATCCTCAAACGGGAGAATTAGTTGAGTACTCTGTAAGCCGTATTAACCCAACTAAAGACACCGTCAATGCAAGGCTTGTCTCCAACCCCAAAGGAGGCATAACTAAGCTTCCTCAAAATGAAATTATTATTAACAAAAATTTAAAGCCTTCCTGGATCAACTATACGGATCCTTTAACTAAAAAAGCCCTAAAAAGCTTTGATGCGGTTAGATGCCTCAATAACTCGGTCTTCGTTACAATAGTAGCAACCTTGATAACACTGCTGATTAATTCTATGGCAGCTTTCGCCTTATCTAAGTATCGATTTAATGGACAGGTCATCTTTTTTGTTATCATTTTGGCGACTTTAATGGTTCCTGCATCGGTACTCATTGTAGGTATTTTTAAAATGGTAACAATGACAGGTCTCTCTGGCTCTCTTTGGGGGGTAATCATTCCGGGAGCAGCGACACCTACTGGGGTCTTTATGCTCAGGCAATATATGCTTACGATTCCAGATGAACTCTTGGAGGCTGCAAGAATGGACGCAGCTAGTGAGTGGACAATTTATTGGCGAATTATATTTCCATTGGCACTGCCTGCAATAGCTGTGCTTGGAATTCTTTCTATTATATGGCGTTGGAATGATCTCATCCTCCCTATGATAGCTGTTTCAACAACAAAAGCCGCTTACACTATTCAGCTTTGTTTGCTTGACTTTAATGGAGAGTATCTTGCGAGGGAGCATTATGCTCTTGCAATGACGGTGGTAAGCTTGGTACCAACAACACTGGTCTTTGTTTTTCTTCAAAAATATATTACAACAGGAATTGCCTCAACAGGCATGAAATAAATTATGGCAAATCTTAAATTACGTGACATTAAAAAATCTTACGGAAAGACAGAGGTTATTCATGGGCTTGATCTGGAGGTTTTAGATGGTGAGTTTTGTGTCCTTGTGGGACCCTCTGGTTGCGGTAAGTCAACACTCTTAAGAATGATTGCTGGTCTAGAGGCAATTACTGAGGGGTCAATCCTCATTAATGATGAAAGGGTCAACGATGTCTCTGCAGCAAAAAGAGGGCTTGCTATGGTTTTTCAGTCGTACGCACTTTACCCTCATATGACGGTTCGTCAAAACCTTGCATTTGGACTTGAAAATCTTAAGCTAGATAAAGATGACATTGAGCAAAGGATCAACAAAGCGGCCAACCAGCTAAGAATGGAAGATTACCTTAAAAGAAGACCAGGGCAACTTTCTGGAGGTCAAAGACAACGCGTTGCAATTGGAAGGGCTATTGTCAGAGAGCCGTCGATTTATCTTTTCGATGAGCCATTATCTAACCTTGATGCTGAGCTTCGTGTTGCCACACGCGTTGAACTCAAAGCGCTTCACGCAAGACTTGGAAATACAATGATTTATGTGACTCATGACCAAGTTGAAGCGATGACAATGGCGGATAAAATTGTGGTCATGCATGACGGCATTATTGAACAAACTGGCTCCCCTTTAGATTTATATAATAAGCCAGCCAATCTATTTGTAGCAGGCTTTATTGGCTCACCAAAAATGAATTTTCTAGATTGCTCATCTCTGCCTGAAGAGATTAAAAAGCTTTCACCAAAGGGTGCTACTACTTTTGGTATTAGGCCTGAGCATCTGAGAATTCAAGATGAAAACACTCTTCCTCTTGAGGTTAAGACTGTTGAACAGTTAGGGTCTGATAGTTACCTTTATGGTGAAACGATTGACAAGCAAGAAATCTCAATAAAATTAAACAGTCAAACTACGATTAAGAGTGGTGAGTCAGTCAAAGTTGGATTTAGCCAAAGTGACACCCACTGGTTCAATGAAAAAGGTGTTTCTCTTTAGTTCTTGATTGTGTATTATCGCTTTATTTAGTTTTCAATAAATTATATGGTCGAGAGTGATCAGCCTATTATTTGGATTAAAAACCCTTTAGACGTCTTTGCTGAGAACTGTGAAGGCGGAGTTGTTGTACAAGGCCAAAAAATTGTCGAATTAGTACAAATGGGTCAGACCCCCAAGGCGACTATTGATGAAACTTATGATGCAAGTTCAAGCGTCTTACTGCCTGGATTGATCAATACTCATCATCACTTCTATCAGACTCTAACAAGAGCTTATCCTGAGGCTTTGAATAAGGAGCTTTTTCCATGGCTCAAGAGCCTTTATAAGGTTTGGGCAAATATTCAGCCTGAAATGCTATCTGTTTCAACTGAATTAGCACTATCTGAATTGCTTCTGTCTGGGTGTACTACTGCAAGTGATCATCATTACCTTTTTCCAGATCAGCTTGAAAATGCTATAGATATTCAAGTAGAAGAAGCTCAAAAGCTAGGAATGCGCGTCGTTCTGACTAGAGGCTCGATGAGTCTTGGTGAAAAAGATGGAGGCTTGCCTCCGCAATCAGTCGTTCAAACTAAAGAGCAGATCTTATCTGATAGTGAACGTCTCATTAAAACTTATCATGACAGTAGCGAAGGCGCAATGACTCAAATCGCTCTTGCACCGTGCTCTCCTTTCTCGGTAACCACTGATTTAATGACAGAAACTGCAGAACTTGCTAAGCATCATAATGTAAGGCTTCATACCCACTTAGCTGAGACAATAGATGAGGAAAATTTTTGTTTAGAAAGGTTTGGTTTGAGAACAGTCGACTACCTTGAGAGTGTCGGCTGGCTATCTGATCGAACCTGGCTTGCTCACGGCATACACTTTAATAAAGAAGAGATCAAAAAGTTGGGTGAGAATAGTGTTGGTATTTGTCATTGTCCAACTTCAAATATGATGCTAGCCTCTGGTATTTGCCATAGCCTTGAGCTTGAAGAAGCAGGCTCTGTCATTGGCCTTGGTGTGGACGGCTCTGCCTCGAATGACGGATCAAATATGATTGCTGAGCTTAGGCAGGCAATGTACTTACAGCGTTTACGCTATGGCGCCTCAAGAATTACACATCAAAAGGCTTATCACTGGGCTACTAAAGGTTCAGCTGCACTTCTGGGAAGGTCTGATATTGGTGAGATTGCGGTTGGCAAGCAGGCAGATTTTGCCTTATTTAAACTCGATGAACTCAGATTCTCCGGTAGTCACGATTCTTTAGCGGCATTATTGTTGTGCGGGGCACAAAAAGCTGACAGGGTTATGATTGCCGGAAACTGGAAAGTTGTTGACAGCCAAATTGTTGGAAAAGATGAATCTGAACTGATCAGTCGTCATAGCGATGCAGCAAAAAAATTACGCCAATTAGCAAATACATAGTTTTATCTTAAGGCAGCTATTGACCTCTGATATAGGTTAATTTATAATCTCAACTTGAATATTGTTACATAAATCAAGTTGAATGAATAAACATACTCATGGAGGCTCTCGAAAGGGCGCTGGCCGTAAAAAAAACTCTGGTAGTTTTAAAGAAGAAACCAAGGTTATTAGAGTACCTATTAGTCTGGTAGATTCTATTAATCCTGTCATTGAGATATATAAATCTCAAATGAAATCTGATGTCGAAGTGCTTGTAGTCAAGGATAGTCCAACAGAGCTGCCAATTCCAATTTTTACTTCTCGTGTCCAGGCAGGATTTCCTTCTCCAGCAGACGATCACCTAGAGGATACCCTTGACCTAAATACACACCTTATTCATCACAAAGAGGCTACATTTTTCGTTAAAGCTCAGGGTGATTCGATGATAGGAGCTGGCATTCAGCAGGGCGACATCCTCATAGTCGATAAATCTTTAAGTGCCAAAAGTGGAAAAATAGTGATCGCAGTTGTTGACGGCGAATTTACTGTGAAGCGTCTACATAAATACAAGGGAAATATAACCCTTAAGGCTGAAAACCCTGACTTTGAAGACATTAAAATTGGAGGTGACGACGAGCTCATTATATGGGGTGTTGTGACATCTGTAATACACCAATATGAATAATCGAACTAAGTTTGCATTGGTTGATTGCAATAATTTTTACGCTTCCTGCGAAAGAGTGTTTGAGCCCAAACTAGAAGGCAAACCTATCGTTGTTCTTTCTAATAACGATGGCTGTATCATTGCACGCTCTAATGAGGCAAAGGCGCTAGGTATCAAAATGGGAGCGCCTTACTTCAAACTCAAAAATTTAATTACTCACAATGGTGTGGTAGTGAAATCCTCAAACTACCCTTTGTATGGAGATATGTCTTCAAGAGTAATGAAGGTTGTTGGAGAGTACTCTCCTATCCAGGAAGTCTATTCTATCGATGAAAGCTTTATAGACCTCAAGAGGCTTCCACTTAACTTGATGGATCATATGCAATCTCTAAGAAAGCGCGTTAAGAGTTGGACGGGAATCCCAGTATGTGTTGGCGTTGGAAGCACCAAGGTTTTGGCAAAGCTTGCTAATCGTATTGCTAAGAAGTACTCAAGATTCGATGGTGTTTTTGATATCGATGATTTACCCTATGAAAGGTATTGCAAGCTGTTGCAGTCAGTTGAGGTTGGAGACTTATGGGGCATAGGAAGGCAAAGCGCTAAAAAGTTAAATCGTATTGGTATTCATACTAGCCATGACTTTTACCAGTCTGATGTTGGTGTGATTGAAACCCTTTTAGGGGTCAATGGAAAAAAGATTTATAAGGAGCTTTATGGTAACTCTTGTATCCCTATTGAGGCTATTCCTCCAGCCAGACAGCAGATTGTCTCTTCACGCTCCTTTGGCTGTGATTTGAAAGATCTTGATGAGTTAAATCAAGCCTTGACTAACCTGGCCAGAAAGGCCGTTAATAAGCTTAATAATCATCAGTTAGCAACGACAACTATTACGGTTTTCATCTATACCAATCCCCATAAAAAAGATAAGCCTTGTGTTCACTTATCAAAAACAGTAGGAATGACAACTGCTATTCAAGATCAGTCTCAAATTATTCCTTTAGTAGCGCAAATACTAAGGCTAATTTATAAACCCGGATATTCTTTTTATAAGGGCGGTTTAGTCCT
>PASI01000011.1 GCA_002711905.1 Thiotrichales bacterium | reverse complement strand
TTAAATTTTGTAGATGGTGCTTAATATAAGCACTAGATGTTAGTTCACCACTTGCCATTATTTTTGCCTTAACCTATCTAATATAAAACCTACTTGACCCACTACCATACTCAAACAGAGAGCTGCAGGATCAAGTCCTAACAAACCAAGTCCAATCAAAGCTAATAGGATTAGGGAAAGTATTCTAACAACACTACTATTTATCGCCATCCTAAAGCTTTTTTGTGCATCTGCATCAACTAATGCTTCTTGTTTATCTGTATACCAATTGAAAATTAAGGTATTGCTTAAACTAACTGCGGCCCCATACAAGGCTGCAAAAACAAAACCATTAATGGTATAAAAAATAACAACTAAAGCGAGTAGAAAGTATTGAATAAGTGAGCTTACTGATTTCACTTGCTTCTAACCACCCTGACTGTGCACAAACGCAATATTATACAATTTAATGTTTAATAGTCAAGCGCTCCAAATGGAAAAAATCTAGCTTCAAGTTAAAAAAAAATTCAACTTAATAAAGAGTATATTTTGATAAGCACGAAGAATACGCTCAAGAACCTGAGTCAATCATTTCCTCTGCGGCTATTCTGGTTTTATGACTAATTTCAATTCCGCCCAGTATTCGTGCAACCTCATCAGCCCTTTCTTTCTTGCTAAGGTTTGTTACACTTGTGTAAGTTAGTCCATCTTTTTGAGTCTTTTCAACCTTTATATGATCTTTGCCTTGGGCTGCAACCTGTGCTAGATGAGTTACACAAATGATTTGATATTTTATTGAAAGTTTTTTTAACATTTGACCAACAATTTCAGCAACTGACCCACTAATTCCAACATCAACCTCATCAAAAACTACGCATGGTATCAGCTCGGTATTAGTGCCTGAAACTGAGAGTGCCAAAGAAATCCTAGACAGTTCACCGCCTGAAGCAACCTTATTGAGGGGCTTAAAATCTTGTCCTACATTGGTTTTAACTTGAATACTAACATCCTCAACACCATTTAACTTAACCTCTGAACCTGGCGGCCCAACTTTAAAGATAATTTCACTCCCCGGCATTCCAAGATTTTGCATTAGAAGAGTGACCTCTTTAGAAAGTATTTTGCTGGCCTTTTTTCTCTCTTGTGTAAGTATTTTCGATTTGGAAAAATATTCTTTTTCAAACTTTCCTAGTTCTTGATGCATTTTGCCTAAAGCTTCGCTAGATGAACCCATATCCCTAACTTTTTCTTCGAGTGATTTCTGAGCATCAACTAACTCAGTAATTTGGCAATTATGTTTTCTTCCCAGACCATGTAGCAGCGTAATTCTCTCACTTAGCTGAGTTAAATTATCCTCTTGATTACTAATTTTACTCAGATAATCAGTTAAGTCATAAACGCTCTCCTGAACTTGCAATTGCGCACTAGAGATTAGTTCTCTTATATCATCAAGACGAGAATCGAGCTTTATTGATTGATCCAATAAATTTTCACTTTCAATAAGAATATTATTAACGCCAAGATCATGATTCAATGAATTTAAAATCTTTGATATTTTTTCTATAAGTTGACTTGAATTAACAGATGCTTTGTAATCATCTTCAATATTATTTACCTCTTCCATGTTAATTTGAGCCTGGTTTAGCTCATCAATTTGGTGCATTAGTAAGTCTTTTTGCGAAGAAAGAAGTGAGCTTTCAGCGCTGAAGGCCTCTATTTTATTTTTTACATCATGGTAGTCGCTATAAGCATCATTAACTTCATCACACAGACCTTGAGATCTTGCAAAGTCATCTAACAAAATTCGATGATGGTTAGTTCGCAATAAAAGTTGATGCTCATTTTGACCGTGCATATCAATTAGATAACTTCCTATATCACTAAGGATCGACAAAGGCACTTTTCTACCATTTACATATGAACGAGACTTTCCATCTAAAACAATGACTCTTCTGAGAATACATTCAGCATCATTTTCTAAATCTTGACTCTCAAGATAAGATTTTAGCTTTGTGTTTGACCGTACACTAAATGAGGCTGTAATTTCTGCTTTGGCCGCACCATTTCTAACTAAAGATGCGTCAGAACGGCTACCAGCAACAATCTTTAACGCTTGAATAAGTATTGACTTTCCAGCTCCTGTTTCACCTGTAATAACTGTCATGCCAAACTTAAACTCTATATTTAACTCTTCAACAACAACTAGGTTTTTAATATTCAGGTGCTCAAGCATGCTTTTAGTTTGTTAAACNTTTTGACCCCAGTGAAGTTTTGAACGAATAATCTCAAAATAATCATAGCCCTTAGGATGAATAAGGTGAACAAAATTACTGTGTCTTTTAATTCTCAACGAAACGCCTTCAGATGCAGAAAGAGAAGATTGAGCGTCAAAACTTATTGTTGCTCTGTCGTCACAATCTAATAGGTTAATCAACACCTCACTTTCTCCATGAAGAATGAACGGTCTATGGCTCATCGTGTGCGGACTAATTGAAACCAGACAGATTGCATTTGTGCTTGGATGCATAATTGGCCCACCGCTTGATANTGCATATGCAGTCGATCCTGTTGGGGTTGTTATGATAATTCCATCAGCTCTTTGGTTATTAACAAAGTCATCATCAACGTATAGCTCAAACTCTATCATTCTTGGAGTTGCATTCCGATGAATAACCGCCTCATTAAAGGCAAGATGACGAGATAAAACTTTCCCATTTTTCTCTACTTGACAACTTAGAAGAGCNCTTTGCTCTTTGATATACTCGCCATTTACGATTTCACTCACTACTGTAGACATAGAGTCAACTGAAACATCGGCTAAAAAGCCAAGTCGTCCCAAATTGACACCAAGAATAGGAATATTAAAATCCACGTAGGTTCTTGCAGTATTAAGAATAGTGCCATCACCGCCAACAACGATTATTAAATCAGCTTCACTTTCAAACTTCTCTTGGTCCTGTAAAAAATTAACACCAAGGTCCTTAAGAAGAACTCCAAGCTCCAAAGCAGTTTTTTGACTGGTAAAATCATTTGGTTTACAGATAACGCCGACAGAATTAAACATAGGCCTTGAAATATTCTAAAGAGTAACTAAATATCACATTAAATATACATTAGTTTGGTAGGACAATGACAAAAAAGAAAGAACAAAAAACTCAAAAAAACACTTCTAATAAAGCTAAAGATGAGATATCGGACNTCTCAAAAACTGAAGACTTAGAGTCTCAACTAGAAGAAGCCCAGCAATCTGCAAAGGATAATTGGGATAAGCTTCTGCGCTCTCAAGCTGAAATGGAAAATCTTAAAAGAAGAACNTCTAAAGACTTGGAGAATGCCCACAAATTTGCGCTTGATGGCTTTGTTAAGGCACTTTTAGAGGTCAATGATTCACTTTCAATGGGNCTAAAGTCTGCACAAGATGAAAAAGCTACCTTAGAAAATACTATCGAAGGTCTTGAGCTTACCAACAAGGTGTTCAGCTCTACACTAGCAAAATTTGGCGTAGAAACAGTCAACCCTGTNGGTGAAAAATTTAATCCAGAGCTTCATGAAGCTGTAACAATGGTTCCAATGCCTGACAATAAATCCAACACTGTGCTAGAAGTTATTCAAACTGGATTTACCCTTAATGGCCGTTTAGTGCGTCCAGCATTAGTCATTGTTGTTCAGTAGAAATACACTAAAAAGTCCAATAAATTCATGTTAATTAGCATTTTTGTATTATAAACTGACTTTTTAATACAAAAAATAACAAAAAAANTGTATTTAATCAATAAAAAGGCTTTTTTTACTACNTTTTATGCATTTTTTATTAAAAAATGATCATTTTATTCAAAAATACTTAAAAAAAACTATATTTATTAGTTTTTTATTAACAAAAGAACGAGCATATAGTTACTTGACATACAAGGTTTAATACACTATATTTCCTCATACTCAAGTCGGCAGGCAGTGAGACAAAAAGGTGTGTGCCCTGAAGGTTGATATACTATTACCAGCAAAAGCTACCTTATGAGTGACTTGAGAACGAACAATCTAAACAATTCAACCAGTCTTTTTGACAAAGATGGTACAGCCTATAATGTTTTTGGAGAGCGGGGCCCATACTTAATTTTTGTTCATGGGGTTGGCATGTCTGGTGAAATTTGGAAGCCCCAAGTAGAACATTTTTCTTCTAATTATAGAGTAGTCACATATGACTTTCTTGGACACGGCCAAAGCCAAACCCCAAAAACGCNTCCTTGTATAGAGGATTATGTTAAGCAGCTCAATACGCTCGTTAAAACAATTAANGTGTCTAATTTCTCTTTAGTTGGCCACTCTATGGGNGCACTGATAAGTGTCGCTTTTAGCCTTAAGTATCCAAAAAAAGTGAACGCCCTAATTCCATTAAACATGGTATATAAGAGAAGCAAAGGTGCTCAAAATGATGTACTAAACCGTGCAAACATAATTTTAAAAACAGGTGAAATAAACAATATTGACCAAACCCTAGATAGATGGTTTAAGAACAANACAGAAAATCATCAAATACAAAGGATAANGAAAGTACGTCAGCTTTTGTCTGAAGCTTCACCACAAGGCTATGGAAANGCTTACCGATTATTTGCTGAATCTGATCGTCATTTTGAAAATAAACTTTCAGAACTTAGAGTGCCNGTTCTATACTTAACTGGGAGCGAAGATCCAAATTCAACCCCAGAAATGTCAAACAAAATGGCTAATGAGTCTCCTCAAGGCCGCTCTGTCAGTATTGATAATGAAGCACATATGATGGCATATATNGCACCAGAAAAAATCAACCCAGTAATAGAAAACTTTATAAAGAAAAGTGAATGAATAAACAAGACAAAACTAGAGAATTAAGGTTAGCATTAGGGTCTTTCCCTACAGGGGTAACTGTTGTAACCTGTCTTGACTCAAATAATANGCCACTGGGCTTTACTGCTAATTCATTTACATCTGTCTCTCTAGACCCTCAACTAATCTCAATTTGTATTGATAAAGGTTCCTTTAATATCGACTCTTTTTCAAAAGTTAAGCACTTTGCAGTAAGTGTTCTCTCTGAAGAACAACAGTCTATCTCGACAACATTTGCAACGCCAAATGAAGATCGTTTTAAAAATATTAATTGGGAATCGTCAAACACTGGAAGTCCAATAATAAGTGGCGCTGTAGCATGGTTTGATTGTAACACTGAACAAGCTATAAACGCCGGGGACCACTTAATTTTAATTGGTAAAGTGGTCGCCTTTGACAGCAGTCCAAAAACTCCTTTAATGTATCTTAGAGGAAATTATGTAAATCTTGGGCTAGAGCAAAAGATGTTGCTTGCGATGGAAAANAAAAATACAACAATCATTGTTGGAGCCATAATTGAGTGGCGTAAAAAAGTGCTCCTACTTCAAGATAAGTCAAATGGTTTGCTTTACTTTCCATCGGACTCAAGACTTGGCCATATGGATGACAAAAATAGTCTCCTTGGAAGGCTAAAAAANCTAAATATCTCAATCAATGAGCACTATCTTTTTTCAGTTTTTGAGAATACTGAAGAAAAAGCTAGCCTCATATATTACCGTGCCCAACTAAAAGAGGAGTCGAAAGCCCTAGAAGAAGATTTTTATGACTTTGANTCTATTCCGTTTGACAAACTTACTGATGAAGCGAGTAGAATAATGCTTAAACGTTATATTAAAGAGAGAGAATTAAATGCTTTTGGTATTTTTGTTGGCAAAGAGAGTGAAGGTAAGGTAGAAGCTTTAAGTAAAACTAATCAAAATTTATAGGAACTGTTGAAATGGATTTTTCTTTATTTGCTCACATGGAAAGAATAGACGAAGAACAGACTCAAAAGCGTTTGTATGAAGAGTTTGTCGAGCTATGTCAAATAGCGGACAAGTCAGGATTTAAAACAATATGGAATGGAGAACATCATGGTATGAACTTTACCATTGCCCCAAATCCATTTGTTAATCTTGCTGACTTGGCAAATAAAACTAAGAATGTTAGGCTTGGAACTGGCACAATTGTTGCCCCTTTTTGGCACCCTATCAAACTTGCTGAAGAAGCAGCAATGACAGACATTATTTCTGGCGGTCGACTCGAACTTGGTATCGCTAGAGGGGCATATTCTTTTGAATATGATCGACTAGCTGATGGAATTGATCCATTTTCTGCTGGTAACACATTAAGAGAAATTGTTCCGGCTATTAAAGCGCTCTGGAGAGGCGACTATTCCGGTGAAGGTGAACACTGGTCCTTTCCAAAAACCACTAGCTCACCCAAACCTCAGCAATCTCCTAGACCGCCAATTTGGATTGCAGCTAGAGATCAAAACTCACATGATTTTGCTTTAAAAGAAGGGTGCAACGTTCAAGTAACCCCTCTTTGGCTTGGCGATGAAGAGGTCATCTCGTTGATGGAAAAATTTAACATAGCTTGCAAGAAATATGAAGATATTAANCGGCCAAAAATAATGGTTTTACGCCATACATTTGTTGCTGAAACCGAAGAAGAAATTTCTCAAGGTGCTATAGATATTTCACGATTTTATTGCTATTTTGGCGCTTGGTTCAAAAATGAAAGGCCTGTTGAGCAAGGTTTAATTGAAAGGCTTACTGAAGAAGAAATGTCAAAACTCGAAATGTATTCTCCAGAAAATATGCGTAAAAATAGCATTATAGGAACTCCTGAAGAAGTGATTAATCGCATCAAGCTTTGTGAAGATCTTGGTTATGATGAATATAGTTATTGGATTGACAGCAGCATGGACTTTGAAACAAAAAAGAAATCACTTCAGCTTTTTATTGACAAAGTTATGCCTGCATTTAACTAAATAGGACGAGTGATGAAACATTTTAAACACTACATTAATGGCGAATTCAGTGATGGTTCAGAACAATTTGAAACTTTGAACCCAGCAAATGGTAAGCCATGGGCTTCATTTCCTGCTGCATCAGAGCAAGAGTCAAACTTAGCAATTGAGTCTGCACACGCTGCACTCTACAAAGGCCCCTGGTCGAAGCTGACTGCAACACAAAGAGGCAAGCTAATTCACAAGCTTGGAGATTTAATTGCTGAACATGCGCCAGAACTTGGTGATCTTGAAACACAAGATAGTGGCAAACTAGCCGTTGAAACTCGTGCTCAATCAAGTTATGTAGCAGACTATTATTATTATTATGCAGGCTTAGCAGACAAAATCCAAGGCGAGGTCCTTCCAATTGATAAGCCTGATATGCAAGTATTCACAACCCGTGAGCCTATTGGTGTAGTTGTTGCTATTGTTCCATGGAATGCTCAGCTTTTCCTTTCAGCTACGAAGATAGCACCTGCATTAGCTGCAGGTAATACTGTTGTAGTCAAAGCTTCTGAGCAAGCGCCTGCGGCACTATTTAAATTTGCCGAGTTGGTTGACAAAAGCGGATTTCCTCCAGGAGTAATTAATATAATCACTGGCTTTCCTGAGCCTTGTGGTAGAGTTTTAACTACGCATCCTAAGGTTGCAAGAATTGCGTTTACGGGGGGCACAGAAGTAGCTCGACACATTATAAGAAATAGTGCTGAAAATTTTGCTCATGTAAGCTTAGAGTTAGGCGGAAAGTCACCAATGATTATATTTGAAGACTGCAATATTGATGGAGCTGTTAATGGGATTATTGCCGGCAACTTTGGCGCATCTGGCCAAAGCTGTGTTGCCGGATCGCGTGTATTCATTCACAGATCAATTCACTCACAAATAATTGAATTAGTTAAAGAGCGCGCTAAGAGCATTGTTGTTGGAGATCCATTAGACAGCAAAACTCAGGTTGGACCGCTTGCAACCCAACATCAGGTTGAAAGAGCTTCTGAAGTTGTCCAAAGCTCAATTAAGCAGGGAGCCAATTTGGTTTTTGGTGGAAACAAGCCGAGTCAAAATAAAGAAGGCTGGTATTTTGAGCCNACTCTTCTAGACTGCCCTGATCAAGAATTTGATTGTGTTAAGACAGAGCTGTTTGCACCTGTTATTAGTGTTATTGCTTTTGATACTGAAGAGGAGGCTATAGCTATGGCTAATGACTCAGACTATGGCCTTGGATCAGGAGTTTTTACTGAAAATTTATCAAGAGCTCATCGTGTTAGTTCAAAAATTCATTCAGGGATTGTTTGGATAAATACTTATAGNGCAATCTCACCTATATCGCCTTTTGGTGGGTTCAAACAAAGTGGCGGAAGTCGTGAAGCTGGAATTGATGCGATTCATGAGTACACCCGCACTAAAACAACATGGATAAATACCTCGTCAGAACCTATGAGTAATCCCTTTATAATGAGGTAGAAATTTTTAAATTATTGGCGCAAGTGGAGTAAAAAATGGATAAAAAATTATTTGAATTAGGCTTATCTAAGAGAAAGGCAACCCTAGGGAAAGAATATGTTCAAAAAAACTTAGATGCTGCTGATGACTTTAACGAAGACTTTCAGAAACAAATGACCGAATGGTGCTGGGGCTTTGGGTGGGGAGATGATACCATTGATGAAAAAACAAGGTCAATGATGAACCTCACCATGCTTGCTGCACTTGGCAAAATGGATGAGTGGGAAATACATCTAAAAGGAGCACTAACAAACGGTGTAAGTAAAAATGAAATCAAATCAATTCTTCATGTCATTGCAATATACTGTGGCGTACCCCAAGGTGTAGAGTGTTTTAAAGTTGCAAGAGGAGTTTTAGAGCAAGCTGGTGAAATCTAACTTTAAGNATTAAACTCTAGTTTTTTAACTTTTTTGAGGAAGTTATAGCTACACCAAAAGAGATTAGAATAACGCCAGCTATTGAAATGAAACTAATTTCTTCTCCAAACAAAAACCAAGCCTGAATCGCCACCAGGGGCGCAATTAAATAAAAATAACTTCCAACACTTGCAGCTGCTCCCTGTTTGATCATTGTCATTAATAATAAAATCGCTCCAACTGAAAGAGCAAGCACCTGCCAAGCCAAAGTTAGTATAAAAGGCTTTGTCCAACTTACCTCTCCAGTTTCAAATATCGACACAATAAAAATACAGAGCACGAGCGCACTAAAATATTGAATCCATGTCCCGCTAATCAAGTCCATGTTATTGCAAAAACGCTTCTGATAAACTGCTCCAATAGAAATTCCAAATAGCGAAGCTATTACCGCAAATACAGCCCAAATTGGAAACCCATCAAAAGCCAATTCTCTACTCAAATCCAGCCTTTCAAACAATACTAGATACAAACCCAGTAAACCAATAATGAGGCCAATCCATTGCCTTTTTGAAACATGTTCTTTTAAAATAGCGCCAGCCATGAGCGCCATACCAAGCGGCTGTAAACCAATAATCATAGCACTGAGNCCGGCTGGCATTCCCCATTTAATAGCTTGAAAAACACCNCCCAAGTAGACACCGTGTATTAAAGCTCCTACTACCATCAAATGAAAAACCTCCATTTTAGAGCTTGGCCAGCGGCTTTTTTTGACCCTTATAACAATAAGTAATAATAAGAGCGTAAATATAAAACGATATAGCAACAGCGTAAAAGGCTCAGCATATGGTAATCCAAATTTGGCTGCTAAAAATCCAGTACTCCAAATCCACACAAAAATCCATGGAATAACTTTAGGGCTTAGAGTTAGAATACTCATTATTGATATTGAGGNGACATCTTTTATGTAGGTTTTATCTGTAATTTGTTTTACTATTTTTTAAGATAATTTTATACAGAAAAGATCCTAGCTATAAAGAAACCCAACTTGAGAGAAAACATGATTAGACTATAATTGACGCTAACAATTCTAATTTAAATTTTATGAAAAATTTTTGTCTTTTTTTTCTTTTATTATTACTGAATATTGTTTCTCAAACATCAGCAGAAACAAATACAGTTTTAAATAATCAAAGCCAATCTACTGATGCAAGCTCTTCCTCTTCAATTCTGGATAGTGGCAGTTTAAAAGAAGTAGATCGGCCTCTTCCAGTCAATGAGGCTTTTGAGTTAAGTGCTGTCTTAAACGATGCCAATTCACTTACTGTGNGATGGAACACTAAAGAAAACTACTATCTTTATAAAGACAAAATCTCTTTTGCTATTGAAGAAGCATCAATTAAAAATACCNTCTTTCCAGAGGCGACCATAAAGAATGATGAATTCTTCGGCGAAGTCAGTGTTTATAACGCTCCTTTAGAGATTCAAATTGAGCTTGATAATGTGCTCAAATCTTATGTAATATTAACCGTTGAACATCAAGGATGTTGGGAGGGTGGAGTATGCTACCCACCTCAAGTTGATAGGCTCAAAGTTAGCTCCAAGAGCGCAGAACGAATCCCTGTTTCCTTGAGTACTCCAGTAACAGAATCAGAAAAAATAACCTCTGAAAAATTCCAAAAAGGGGGCGTTGCTTTATTTTTAGCTGCCTTTTTAGCTGGCCTAGCCTTGTCTTGGACGCCATGTGTTTATCCAATGGTGCCAATTTTGTCAGGAATTATTATTGGTCAGAAAGAGACTCCTAGTAACCTTAATGCTATCTTAATGTCTATTACATTTGTTTTCTCAATGTCTCTAGCTTATGCACTAATTGGAGCNTCTGCAGGTTACTTTGGCGCTGGAATAAACCTTCAAGCAATAATGCAAACTCCCTGGGTTTTAGTTGTTTTCAGCTTAGTTTTTGTTTTTCTTGCGCTCTCAATGTTTGGTCTTTATGACATTCAACTTCCGTCAAAAATTCAAACTAAGCTCACAAATCTGAGTAATGCACAATCGGGTGGAAGCTTCATTGGNGTGAGCATAATGGGCTTTCTTTCTGCATTAATTGTAGGACCATGTGTCACTCCATTTCTTGCAACTGCATTAAGCTATGTTATAGCTGGCGGAAGCGCCNCCAAAGGTGGTGCNAGTCTATTTGCAATGGGCCTCGGAATGGGTGTTCCGCTGATTATCATTTGTGGTTGGGGCGTTAATGCACTTCCAAAAGCAGGGCCGTGGATGGAAAACGTCAAACGAGTTTTTGGGTTTNCAATGATAGCTATTGCGCTATATCTTTTAGATCGAATTTTAAATCCTCTTTTATCGTTAATTCTTTGGGCTCTGTTATTTACGATAGCTCCGATCATGCTTGGGGTTTTCAAAAATCTAAATAAGTCAATTAACCTTCTAGGCATATTATTGAAGCTTCTGTCTCTAGGCTTTTTGGCATATGGGTTGATGCTATGGGTTCTAGTTTCAAAAGGAAGTGGTGATATTCAGCAACCTCTTGATTCGATTATTTATGGTGACAAAATCGATGCATCAAATAGTGTGGAATTTCAAATAATTGAAAACGAAGAACAGCTCAATAATTTAATTTTAGGTACTGGTGACAATAACAAAGTACTCATAGTGAAATTCTATGCCGAATGGTGTATAGCTTGCAACAAGCTAGAAAGAGTGGTTTTTACAGACACTCTTGTCAATGAGGCGCTTAAAGACTCCCTAACTTACACAGCTGACGTCACAAATAATAACAGTTTTAGTCAAACAGTTTTGTCAAGGTTCTCTCTTGTTGGTCCNCCAGCAATTTTATTTTTCAAGGGTGGAAAGGAATTGAGAGCGCAAAGAATTATTGGCGAGATGAGTGCAACTGAACTAACAAAACATTTAAATGGCTTAGATTCACTATAAGCTAATTCCCTCTAAATGCCTCTAAATGTAGCTATTTTTTGCTATGTAGATGGTAAAATACACAATCTTAATACTTAATAAATAATCATATCTACAGGCTTATTCGTAATATTTCTAAGCCAAAACATGTACTTACGACATTTATAGCTCATGGGCTAAATTTATACATTTAAGTTTTAAATAACAGTTAACAAAAAAATTGGAGCGTCAATGGATATTCGAAAAGTTAAAAAATTAATGGAGCTTCTGGAAGAATCTGGAATGTCAGAAATTGAAATTAAAGAGGGAGAAGAGTCAGTAAAAATCTCAAGATATGGTAACTCGCCAGCTCCAGCTCAGCNGCCAGTTCAATCTTTTGTTCAGCAGCANGCTCCCACAAGTCAACNGCCCTCCACAGAAACAACAAGCACACCTGAACAATCTCAAGNAAAGGGCCAGTCTGTAACATCTCCGATGGTTGGAACGTTTTATTCCGCCCCATCTCCAACAGCAAAGNCATTTGTATCAATTGGGCAAAAAATAAATCAAGGCGACACTATTGGAATTATTGAGGCGATGAAAATAATGAACCAAATAGAAGCCGACCAATCTGGAACAGTGGTTGAAATTCTTGTTAAAGATGGTGAAGCAGTTGAATTTGGACAACCACTGATAATTGTAGAATGAGTTCTATAAAAAAAGTTTTAATAGCAAATCGTGGTGAAATTGCTTTACGGATTCTCAGGGCCTGTAAAGAACTTGGCATTCAAACGGTTGCCGTTTATTCAACCGCAGACAAAGATTTGAAGCATGTTAGGCTTGCAGATGAAGCTGTATGTATTGGTCCACACCCATCAATCAAAAGCTACTTAAATATTCCAGCAATTATTAGTGCTGCTGAACTGACGCACTCTGATGCGATACATCCTGGCTATGGCTTTCTCTCAGAAAATGCTGATTTTGCAGATCAAGTTGAACAAAGTGGCTTTATTTTTATTGGCCCTAGAGCTGAAAACATAAGAGTCATGGGTGACAAAGTTGCTGCTATTGAAGCGATGAAAAGCTCAGGCGTTCCTTGTGTTCCTGGTTCTGATGGCGCACTCGATGATAATGAAAAAAGAAGCATTAAAATTGCAAAAGAAATTGGCTTTCCAATAATTATTAAGGCTTCAGGCGGTGGCGGTGGTCGAGGCATGAGAGTTGTTGATGCAGAAAAAGATCTGGCTGATTCTATTCGACTTACACAATCTGAGGCATTAAGCTTTTTTGGAAATGGTGAAGTCTATATGGAAAAATTTCTCACAACGCCGCGCCATGTTGAAATACAAATCCTTGCCGACCAGTACGGCAATGCCATTCATCTTGGTGAGAGAGACTGCTCTATGCAAAGAAGACATCAAAAAGTTGTTGAAGAGGCTCCAGCACCAGGAATATCTCCAGAACTAAGAGATAAAATTGGAAATATTTGTTCCGATGCATGTAAAAAAATTAATTACCGAGGCGCAGGAACTTTTGAGTTTCTTTTTGATGATGACCAGTTTTACTTTATTGAGATGAATACTAGGGTTCAAGTTGAACACCCAGTAACCGAAATGATTACTGGGATTGATATAGTGCGCGAACAAATCTTAATAGCTGGTGGTGATAAATTATCGTTACAGCAAGATGATGTAAAGATTCGTGGCCATGCAATTGAGTGCAGAATCAATGCTGAGGATCCAGAGAGCTTTATGCCTTCTCCTGGGAAAATTACGCAGTATCATGCTGCGGGTGGACTTGGCGTAAGAATAGACTCTCATATCTACAACGGATATAATGTTCCACCGCACTATGATTCAATGATTGGAAAAGTTATTACATACGGTGACAATAGAAATAACGCTATTATAAAAATGCAAAATGCACTTGATGAGATGGTAATTGATGGCATCAAAACTAACATCCCTCTTCAAAGAAAAATTATGGTTGATAAGGTATTTAAAAAAGGCGGGATGAACATACACTATCTCGAGAAGATGCTCGGAGAAGAAGAATGAAAATCAAAGTTGGAATAATTGGTGGTTCAGGCTACACTGGAATAGAGCTTTTGAGAATATTACATCAACACCCCAATGCTGAAGTCCATGCAATTACATCAAGAGCGCTTGAAGGAAAAAAAATCTCTGAGGTTTTTCCCAATATGCATGGAATATCAGAACTGACTTATCTGCTTCCTGATGATAAAACTTTATTTAACTGCGACATTGTGTTCTTCGCAACACCTCATGGTGTAGCAATGAATAATGCAGCGCTTTTTTTAGAAAAAAATATTAAGGTTGTTGACCTCGGAGCCGACTTCAGGATTAACGATGCAAGTGTCTGGTCTGACTGGTACAAGATGGAACATACCCAAGAATCCCTTCTTAAAGAAGCAGTCTATGGCCAACCAGAAATTAGAAGAGAGGCCATTAAAGAGGCTAGACTGGTTGCAAACCCAGGCTGCTACCCAACTGCAGTTCTTTTAGCATTAAAGCCGCTCCTTCAGAACAAACTAATAGAAACATCAAATATAATTGCAGACTGCAAGTCGGGTACAAGTGGAGCAGGGCGTATTGCAAACCAAGCCACTCTTTTCTGTGAAGTTACTGAAAGCTTTAAACCCTATGGAGTCAGTGGACACAGGCATTTTCCTGAAATCAAACAAGAACTAGAGTCTATTTCGGGATCACCAATTGGCCTTACATTTACCCCACATTTACTTCCAATGAGTCGTGGTATTGAAGCTACAATTTATGTTGACTTAATTGATTCGCAAGTGGATATACTAGCGTACTTCGAAAATGCCTACGAAAACGAAGAATTTGTTAAAATACTACCTGAAGGTGTCTACCCTGAAACCCGTTCAGTTAAATCTTCGAACTATTGTCAGATTTCAGTTCAGTACGTTGAACATAGTAACAAGCTTGTTATTATGTCTGTCATCGATAATTTAGGTAAGGGAGCAGCAGGACAAGCAATTCAGAATATGAATTTAATGTTTGGACTCAGCGAACAGGAAGGACTCAAAGAAATCGGACTTTTGCCGTAATTTTTATTAGACTGATAGATTTACTCGGAGATAACCAATGGTTGCCAGTGAAATTCAAGACGAAGCAGATATAGTTTTTAGTGATAGTGCTGCTAGTCGAGTTGCACAACTTATCAAAGAAGAGAAAAATTCTTCTTTGCGACTGCGTGTCTATATTACTGGTGGAGGCTGCTCTGGTTTCTCTTATGGATTTACTTTTGATGAAAACCTGAAAGAGGGAGATAGTGGGGTCAACAAACAAGGCGTTGAGCTGGTAATTGACCCAATGAGCTATCAATACCTCATGGGCTCAACGGTAGATTATTTAGAGGACCTTCAAGGTGCAAGATTTATTGTAAGTAACCCTAACGCCAAAACCACGTGTGGTTGTGGCTCTTCTTTTTCAATTTAAAAAATAAGCATATGACTGAATACATCCCAGGCCTCGCAGGCGTTCCAGCAACCAAATCATCAATTTCATCAATCGATGGGGAAAAAGGAATACTTGCCTATAGAGGCTACTCCATACAAGATCTCGTTGAGCATTCCTCATTCGAAGAAACTGCACTTTTGTTAATGAACGGTGAACTTCCATCGCCAAAAGAGCTGACGAACTTTAAAAACATCCTAAAAAAACGTAATGAGGTAAAACGTAAAATCCGTCATTTGCTTTGGTCCCTTCCTTCAACTGGACACTCTATGGATGTGCTTCAAACTGCAATAGCATCCATGGCCACTTTCTACCCTGATGCTGGTGCTTCTCAGCCAGATTCATCTTACACTCAAAATGCTCTGATCAAAATAATATCAAATATGAGCACTTTGGTTGCAATGTGGACTCGGATCAGTAGAGGGTATGATCCAATTCCGCCAAGCAAAACGATGTCTTATGCTGAAAACTTTATGTACATGTGTTTTGGAGAGGAGTCTGACCCAGAAATTGTTAGTCTTTTAGATGCCTCCTTGATTTTGCATGCTGAGCATACAATCAACGCCTCAACCTTTTCTACTATGGTAACAGCGTCGTCACTCGCAAACCCTTTTGCCTCAATTGCTGCAGGAGTAGGAACGCTAGCTGGTCCTTTGCATGGAAACGCAAATGAAAATGTACTTATCATGCTCGACGAAATTGGGTCTCCAAAAAATGCTCGTAAATGGATTGAAGGTAGGCTCAAAAATAAACAAGTTATCTGGGGAATGGGTCATCGCGAATATAAAACTAAAGATCCTAGAGCAACAATTCTTGAAAAAATGATTAAGGCTTATATTAAGAAAAATGGNCTCAATCTATCTAACCGCTTCGAAACAGCACTTGAGGTTGAGAGTATCTGTAACGAACTGTTAGCCCAAAAAGGAGTTTANCCAAACGTAGACTTTTACTCAGGCATACTTTACTCAGAGATATTTAACTTTACTAAAGAACACTTTACTTCTATCTTTGCTATGGCGCGCTCAGCAGGATGGGTTGCGCATTGGCACGAGCAAGTAAGCGATAACAGAATATTTAGACCCACACAGATATATATTGGTGCTGATTTTAGGGACTACCCTGCTAAATAGCAATGGAAAAGACCACTCACTTTGGCTATAAACAGGTCGATGTTGAAAAAAAACAAGGCCTTGTAAAGGGAGTATTTGACTCAGTTGCGGGTAAATATGACCTCATGAATGACGTAATGTCAATGGGCACGCATCGACTCTGGAAAAACTANACTATATCAAGTAGCAATGTTAAAGAGGGTGATCATGTTCTTGATATTGCTGGGGGCACAGGCGATCTTGCCATTAAGTTTAGAAAAAAAGTTGGACCCTCAGGCAAAGTAATTCTCTCAGATATTAATGACTCTATGCTTCATGAGGGAAGAAAAAACCTCATCAATCATGGTGTCATTGATGTAGATTTCGTCCAAGCTAATGCAGAATCTCTTCCTTTTGAAGACAATACTTTTGATTGCGTAAGCATTGCATTTGGACTAAGAAACGTCACTCATAAAGACGCCGCTTTGAAACAAATGTACCGTGTTTTAAAAAAAGGTGGCACCCTTTTAATCCTTGAGTTCTCTAAAGTAGAAAATCAAATGTTAGAAAAAGTTTATGATTTCTATTCATTCAATCTTATTCCCAAGTTTGGAGAGTATTTTGCCAATGATGAGGATAGTTATCAATACCTTGCAGAGTCGATTCGAAAACACCCAGACCAAGAGACTTTAAAAACTATGGTTCTAGATGCTGGCTTTGAGTTTTGTGAATATCACAACCTAACTGGCGGAATCGTTGCACTNCATAAAGCAATAAAGATCTAGACAAAATGTTTCGTCTTGCCATTGAAAAAGCTCTAAATCATATGGTTAATGTTAATAACATTGATATAGCGCATATTGATAATAAGATTGTCAGCTTCAGGGTTGAAGATATTGACTTGAGTTTGTTTTTTTTGTGTCTGAATTCTCGCATCTTTGTAATAGACAACAGCCAGAATAAAAAAACAGATGTAGAAATAAAGATGAATAAAGCGTCATTCCTGTCATTATTCAAAGGCGCCGCTTTAGAAGATTTAATCGAAAAAGAAGATATAGAAATTAATGGAAGCATTAAAACTGCACAACAACTTGCAGACCTATTGGCTTCGTCTTCAATCGACATAGAGGAGCTGATTTCACAATATACGGGTGACATTATTGCACATCAGATTGGTCGCTCCTTTAAACAGATTAAAAACTTATCCCTAAGCAGTGATGGCTCAATCATTGATAATTTAAAAGATGAGCTAACAACAATTTTAATAGCCCCCGGTCGATCAAAAATTTTTAAAGGAAGGGCGTCATAAATGAAGAGCTTTGTTCGTTTTGTAGGAATCTTAAGAACGCTTATTCGGTATAGATTAGACCATTTAATTCTGTCTACTTCTTTTCTTAAAAGTCTGAAACCACTAATTTACTTAACGCCTTGGCACTATTTTCCGAGCAAAAAGCTTTCTAGGGGTGAGCGGATTCGATTGGCACTTGAAGAGCTAGGTCCGATATTTATTAAATTTGGCCAAACTTTATCAACACGAAGAGATCTTTTGCCTGATGACATTGGTATTGAATTGGCTAAGCTTCAAGATACGTGCCCTCCCTTCCCAGCTGATGAATCAAAATCAATTATTGAAACAGCACTTGGCGATGAAGTTTCAAAACTTTTTTCTTCTTTTGACGATATACCCCTTGCTTCAGCCTCTATCGCACAGGTTCATACTGCCATAACTCAAAAAGGTGAAGAGATTATTATTAAGGTAGTTCGCCCAGGAATTGAAAAACAAATTAAAAGAGATATTCGACTTTTATACACTTTAGCCGGCCTAGCAGAAAAGCACCAAGATGGTAAAAGGCTTAGACCAAAAGAAGCTGTTGCTGAGTTTGAGAGCATTATTTACAATGAATTAAACATGATGGTTGAGGCAGCTAATGCCTCACTTTTAGGAAAAAACTTCAATAACTCTAGCCTCTTGTATGTTCCAAAAGTTCACTGGGACCTTTGTCGTTCGAACGTGCTAGTAACTGAACGAATCTACGGAACCCCAGTTAATGACATCGAGGCTTTAAAGAAGAAAAATGTAGACTTTAAGTCTCTTGCAGAAGACGGAGTAATCATATTTTTTACTCAGGTTTTCGACCATAACTTTTTCCATGCAGATATGCATCCTGGCAATATTTTTGTAGGGGAGAACAACCAGTATACTGGCGTAGATTTTGGAATCATGGGGACGCTTACAGAAGCCGACCAGTATTATTTAGCTCAAAACTTTTTAGCTTTTTTCAACCAAGATTACAAAAAAGTATCCCAGGTTCACCTTGAGTCTGGATGGATTCCTGAAGGNACTAATGTAATGGACTTTGAAAACGCCATTAGAAGTGTTTGTGAGCCAATTTTTGAAAAGCCCCTCAGTGAAATTTCTTTTGGCCAAGTTTTGTTAAGTCTTTTAAAGGAAGCTAAGCGTTTTGATATGGAGGTTCAACCCCAACTTCTTCTGCTATATAAAACACTGCTTAATATCNAAGGCTTAGGACGGTCGCTTTATCCAGACCTTGACCTTTGGGCTACAGCAAAACCCTATTTAGAAAAGCTTGCTAAAGAAAAATATAGCTTTAAAAGCACTCTTAAGAAAATCTCCGATCAGATGCCTCAGCTAGTTTCAGAATTACCAGAAATNCCAATGCTAGTAATTAACGCGCTCAAACAAATTGAAAGCGGNTCTTTTAAGAGAGAAANCTCAAAAAAACAAACTGAGGCCATTGTATCTCAGCTTANGGAGAATGCTGCTAAACAGCGTGCAACTATTTTTTCTCTAGCATTTCTTGTAGGTGCAGGATTTTTGGCCANTCAGTCAGCTTGGGTTTTGACCATTGCCAGCTCAGNCTTTAGTATTATTTTTTGGCTAAAGTCTCGATAGAGAAATTTAGTTATTGGAAAAAGATTTCAGGTAAAATACTCCTCCAGTCTATCTGGTCGCAAGATAGACAAATTAGTTGCACCGCTTGATGCGGTGTTTTTTCATTTAATGGAGAACTCAAAATGAGCATTACAGTAAACGCAATAGAGCGTCAAGACCAGGGGAAAGGTGCGAGCCGCCGCCTGAGAAAAGAAGAGAAAGTTCCTAGCATTGTCTATGGTGGTAAAGCAGATCCGATAATGATAGCACTTANCATTCACGAAATCACTCACCTATTAGAGGATGAAAACACTTTTACCTCTGTATTAGACCTAACGGTGGGAAAAACAACAGAGTCGGTTGTTCTAAAAGACATACAGCGTCATCCGGCCAAAAATGTTGTTACTCATGTAGATTTTTTACGAGTAGATGCTAAACAAACACTTGTTACAACTACACCACTGCACTTTATTGGCGTGGAAGAGAACGAAGCATTAAGACTGGGCAATATGCTTAATCAGTTTGTTGTTTCTATTGAAATATCTTGTCTGCCAAAGGATCTTCCTCATGGTATTGACGTAGATGTGACCAGCCTTGAAATTGGTGATCATCTTTCATTAACTGATCTAGTTTTACCTGAGGGCGTTGTTATAGTCTCACTTCAGCATGAAGATATTGAAGCGCACGACCAAACGGTATGTTCTGTCTCAGAACCTAAGATTATTGAAGAGGAAGAGGAAGAAATTATTGAGGGNGAGGAAGGCTCTGAAGAAGGTGGTGAAGATCAAGCTGGTGAATCTGAAGACTCAAAAGAAGATGGTGGCGACGAAGAATAAAGTATCGTCAGTCTTGTTGACTCAACAAGCGTAAAATGAAGCGNTGTAATGATTAAACTAATTGTTGGACTGGGAAATCCCGGAAAAAATTATCAGGAACATCGTCACAACGCTGGCTTTTGGTTTGTTGAGTCTCTAGCATCTATCAAGGATTCTAAATTTACAAACCAATCCAAGTTTTTAGGGGAAACCTCGAGCATTAGCTTTGNCTTAANCAAGGTTTTTCTCCTTAAGCCGCAAACCTTTATGAACAACTCTGGCGGCTCTATCAAAAGCCTCTTAAGTTACTATAATATTTCTCCAGAAGAGACTTTGGTGGTTCATGACGAGCTCGATTTACCTGTTGGCACAGTCAAAATAAAGCTTGCTGGTGGTCATGGTGGCCATAATGGCCTAAGGGATACAATAAAAGCGCTTGGTTCAAGCAACTTCTACCGCCTTAGAATTGGAATCGATCATCCTGGCTCTAAGGATGATGTTGTTGACTATGTGCTTAATGCTCCTGGTAAATCAGAATTAATAGGCATAGAGCAGAGTATGACAAATGCAATGACTGTTATTGAGATGGTAGTCAATGGAAATTTTGAAGAGGCTATGAAGGCTCTTCATACATAGTATTGGAGAAAGATAATGGGTTTTAAGTGTGGAATTGTAGGCCTCCCNAATGTTGGAAAGTCAACTCTCTTTAATGCCCTCACTCAGGCTGGGATAGACTCAGAAAACTATCCTTTTTGTACAATCGAGCCCAATATTGGAATTGTTCCTGTAAATGACTCTCGATTGCAAANTCTTGCAACCATCGTAAGTCCTGAAAAAATCCTACCAACAACTATGGAGTTTGTTGACATTGCTGGACTCGTGGAAGGCGCTTCAAAAGGTGAAGGTTTGGGTAATCAATTTCTCTCAAATATACGTGAAACTGATGCCATTCTTCATGTTGTAAGATGTTTTGAGAATGATGATATTATTCATGTTTCAGGAAAAGTTAATCCGCTGGACGACATAGAAACCATTAATACAGAGCTTGCCTTAGCTGACCTTTTTAGTGCTGAAAAGGCTTATCAAAAATCCATAAAAAATACAAAAGCAGGCCAAAAAGAGGGGTTGCCTTTAAAAAACCTTCTGGAAAAAATTCTTCCAATACTTGAAGAAGGCTTAGCTATAAGATCTTTAGATCTCAACGAAGAGGAAGAAAAACTCATTAANGGGCTTCAACTGCTCACGTCCAAGCCCGTCCTGTATGTTGCCAATGTCAACGAAGATGGCTTTGAAAATAACCCCCATCTAACAGATTTAACAACTTATGCGAGCGAAGAGAGAGACCAAGTAGTCTCAGTGTGTGCAGATATTGAAGCTGAAATTGCAGAGCTTGATGACGAGGACAAGCAAGGCTTTTTAGATGAAATGGGACAGGTTGAATCTGGACTGGACCGCTTAATTAAAGCGGGCTATGGGCTCCTTGGGCTACACACATACTTTACTGCTGGCCCTAAAGAAGTTAGGGCATGGACAATTAATATTGGAGATTCAGCTCCCATAGCCGCAGGTAAAATACATGGTGACTTTGAAAAGGGCTTTATTCGCGCCGAAACAATCTCATACAATGACTTTATAGAACATAAAGGTGAAAAAGGCGCGAAAGATGCTGGAAAGTTGCGCTCTGAAGGAAAAGAATATGTTGTCAAGGATGGAGATGTTGTTCATTTCTTATTTAATGTTTAAGTGTCGTCACTAATGCAAAATACAAAATTACTTTTAATTTTAGATGGATGGGGCTATTCAAGTAATGCAGCGAACAATGCTATTGCTCTTGCCAACACCCCAAACTGGGACCTCTTATTAAAGAACTACCCTAACACGCTTATAGGAACCTCAGGAGAGAGCGTTGGTCTTCCGGATGGTCAAATGGGAAACTCTGAAGTGGGGCATTTAACAATTGGATCTGGAAGAATTATTGAACAAGACTTTACTAGAATTGATAATGACATCAAGTCTGGCGAGTTTTTTAAAAATGAAACTCTTTGTAATGCGCTTGATTTAGCTGCTCAAAACAATAAAGCTGTTCATATTCTTGGCTTATTGTCAGATGGAGGTGTTCACTCACATCAAAATCATATTTTTGCAGCACTTGAGCTAGCCAAACAGAAAAAATGTGACAAAGTTTTTCTTCATGTTTTTACAGATGGTCGTGACACGCCTCCTAACAGTGCATCAAAATACATCGAACAGTTAGAGTCTAAAATTTCAGAAATGAGTGTTGGAAGAATTGCCTCCGTTGTTGGCCGCTTTTATGCGATGGATAGAGATAATCGATGGGAGAGGGTTTCTAAAGCTTATGAATTAATCACTGAAGGTAAGGCTGATCGTTTTTCAAAGAGTGCGAGAGAGGCTGTTCAAGAGGCCTATAACTTAGGAGAAAATGATGAGTTTATTGCCCCAACTTCAATTGGTGAGTCNGTTAAAATCAGCCCAGATGACCTCATAATCTTTATGAATTATCGTGCAGATCGGGCTAGAGAAATAATGCTTGCTCTTTCGTCTACAGCATTTAGTGAGTTTAATCGAAATCACTTTGTGCCATGTAATTTCATTTGTCTAACAGAGTATAAAAAAGACCTTAACCTTGACTGTGCATATCCACCAATTTCAGTCAAAAACACCCTCGGTGACTGCGTCTCAGATCGTGGCTATAATCAACTAAGGATTGCTGAAACTGAAAAATATGCTCATGTTACTTTTTTCTTCAATGGGGGTGAAGAAGACAGCCTTCCTGGAGAAGACAGAAAGCTGATTCAATCCCCCAAAGTCAAAACATATGATCTTCAACCAGAAATGAGCGCATATGAACTGACTGATAATCTTATTTCTGCACTNANNTCCAATAAATATAAGCTGATTGTTTGCAACTTTGCTAACACCGACATGGTTGGNCATACTGGCAAGCTGGATGCCNCTATTANGGCTGTAGAAGCAGTAGATANGTGTCTTGGNAAAATCCATCAAGCTGCATCAGAAACTGATACAGAGATTTTGATCACNGCTGACCATGGAAATGCAGAACAAATGCTTGACCCTAAAACTCAAAAAAGCCATACTGCACACACCACAAATCCGGTTCCATTAATTTATGTAGGTGACAAGAAAGTCTCCCTACTAGACCCNCATNTTGGTACACTTGCAGACCTAGCGCCAACACTTTTAGCNCTCATGGATATCGAACAGCCAATGGAGATGTCTGGCCAAAACCTATTAATAGATTAACGGAGATAATCATGAAACAAGATAATTTTATTGCGCCCTCTATTCTCTCTGCAGATTTTGCCAAGCTCGGTGAAGAGGTTGACAACGTGCTAGTTGCTGGTGCTGATATAGTACATTTTGACGTGATGGACAACCATTATGTGCCTAACTTAACAATTGGTCCTTTAGTATGTGAAGCCCTAAGAAACCATGGTGTCACCGCTCCGATTGATGTTCACCTTATGGTCAAACCTGTAGACAGAATCATTCCAGACTTTGCTAGTGCGGGCGCCTCTTTTATCACCTTTCACCCTGAAGCCTCAGAACATATAGACCGCACGATTAACCTCATTAAAGAAAGTGGCTGTAAAGCNGGGCTTGTTTTTAATCCTGCAACGCCACTTCATCATCTGGACCATGTTATCGACCAATTGGATATGGTTTTACTAATGTCTGTTAACCCAGGATTTGGAGGNCAATCATTTATCCCTCATACTTTGGAAAAATTAAGGGCCGTTAGAAATCTAATTGACTCAAAAGGCCTTCAAACAAGACTTGAAATTGATGGCGGCGTAAAAATCGACAACATTAGAGAAATCGCTGCTGCTGGTGCTGANACTTTTGTGGCTGGATCTGCTATTTTTAATACTGAAGATTATAAGAATACAATAGATCAAATGCGATCAGAGCTAGTGCAAGCAAAATAAAAGNAGTCCCGGCTTTAAGTGTAAATTTTTAAACCCTAAGTCGGAACAATTTCAAAACAACTCTGCAATTAGTTATGAGAAAATATTGTTTTTGATATAGATGCTTGGTGCTTATGGGAAAGTCCTCATTTTTTGATCCTGAAACAATATCGCTTCACACTGGCTATCAGCCAGACCCTTCGTTTGGAAGTCGAGCTGTTCCTGTTTACCAGACAACATCATATGTATTTGAGACTGTTGACGATGCGGCTGCTCTTTTTAATATAGAAAAAGGCGGCCATATTTATAGCAGAATGACTAATCCTACAGTTGCCGTTTTAGAACAAAGGATTGCCGCCCTAGAAGGTGGCGTAGGTGCTATCTGTACAGCCTCAGGAATGAGCGCTCTTTTTGTTACATTTGTTAGCCTGTGTTCTGCTGGCGACCACATTGTAAGTGCTTCACAAATCTATGGCTCTACTGCAACCCTTCTTAAACACACACTTAAAAGATTTAATATTGACTGTACTTTTATATCAATTAATGACGATCAAGCTCTTAAAGCAGCGATACAAGAAAATACAAAGCTTATCTTTTGTGAGTCGATTGGAAATCCTGGACTTGAGGTGTCAGACCTTCCAAAGATCTCAAAAATAGCTCACCAAAACAACCTGCCCTTGGTTGTTGATGCAACGTTTTCCACTCCTGCACTCTCAAAGCCGTTCGAGTATGGGGCTGATGTTGCGGTTCACTCCGTTACAAAATGGATGGGCGGCCATGGTGTTGCTATAGGCGGGGTTATTGTTGATGGCGGTGCTTTTGACTGGGGCGCTTCTAATAAACATCCTACACTTACAACGCCTTATGANCCATTTCATGGNATAAANTTTTGGGAAGAGTTTGGGCCCTCAGCACTTTCAATGAAAATTAGAGCTGAGTCGATGCGTGACTTTGGTCCGGCTATGAGTCCTCATAATGCATTTCTGCTTCTTCAAGGCATTGAAACGCTTAGCCTTCGAATGAATCAGCATGTAAAAAATGCACTTAAGCTTGCAAAATGGCTACTTGAACAATCTGCAGTAATGTGGGTTAACCACCCTGACCTGCCAGAAAACCCTACCTATGAAATTGCAAAAGAACTATTCNCAAATGGTGCTGGCTCAATGTTATGTTTTGGTGTAAAGGGAGGAAGAGAGGGAGGAGCAGCATTTATCAACGCCCTGAAATTATCATCAAATTTAGCCAATGTTGGAGATTCAAGAACCTTGGTTTTACACCCTGCAAGCACAACTCACTCACGCCTTGATGATGAGGCAATGAAAGCCTCAGGAACTAGCCCTGATCTCATTCGAGTTTCTGTAGGAATAGAATCTATTAAAGACATCATTAATGATTTTAAAGCCGGCCTAAAAGCAGCAGAAAAGGCAACTTCATAATGAATATAGTTATTGATGGCGAAAATATATTTGCGGCTACTGGAGGCTGTGCTTTTGACCCAAAAAAACAAACAGTAGTTTTCGTACATGGCAGTGGCCTGGATCATAGAACATGGGCACTTCAGTCAAGATGGTTTGCCTTTCATGGATATTCAGTTTTTGCGCCTGATTTCCCNGGCCACAGTCTATCAGAGGGAGAGCCTCTAAAATCAATCGAGAGTATGGGTAAATGGCTTGTTAAGGCCATCAAGCNCTCGGGTGCTGAGTCGGTTCATCTTGTNGGTCACTCCCAGGGATTTCTGGTTGCTTTAGAGGCAGCAACACTGCTAGGTGAGAAACTAATGTCCCTAACAGCAGTTGCTAGTGCGACGGCAATCCCTGTCAATGAATCTCTTGTTGAGACCGCCAAAAAAAATACTGGAGATGCTGCTGAAATGCTTTTGAAATGGGGATTTGGGTCTCAATCTCATTCCGGCAGTAGTGCTGTTCCTGGTATGCAGCCCATAGGAATTGGTCGCCAAATTATGTCACAAAACCCTTTAGCTGAAGACCTTTCGGCTTGCAATGAATACAAAAANGGAATAAATTGTGCGAAGTCTATTAAAGTGCCCTCAAGCGTTATTGTGGCAACCGAGGATAAAAATACTCCCTACAAGTTTGGGCTGGAGCTTGCAGAATTNCTAGGCGCAGAAACAACGACCATTTCAGGCGCGGGGCATATGCTTCCGATAGAGTCTCCAAANAGCACTTTGGACGCTATTAAATCGTTTATTTTAAAAACAAATGAATGAATAATATTAAAAAGGTCGGCGTCATAGGCGCCGGAACGATGGGGGCTGGCATTGCCGGCCAGGTGGCAAATGCGGGCTTTGAGGTNTGGCTTCTAGACCTTCCTTCTGATAGCGATAATGTTAACAGCTTAGCTGANAGAGGCCTTCAAAGACTCAAAGATCCAGATATGCCAGGGATTATGAGCAAAGAAGCCGAACAGCTTATAAATCTTGGAAACACCAGAGATCATTTTAATGAGCTAAAAGATTGTGACTGGATTGCTGAAGCTGTTGTGGAGAGACTTGACATCAAACAAGAGCTCTACAAAAAACTTAATAAAAACTGCAAAGACTCTGCCATAATTACCTCNAATACCTCTACTATTCCAATTAGTCTTTTGACCGAAGGCATGCCACAAAGCTTTTGTGAGCGCTTTGCCATAACTCATTTTTTTAATCCTGTTCGCTTTATGAGGCTTCTAGAGCTTGTTCGAGGTGATGTAACCAGACAAGATGTTATGGATACGCTTGATGTATTTTGTGAAACGATGCTCGGAAAGGGGGTTGTTCCTTGCGCAGACACACCTGGCTTTCTTGCAAACAGAGTTGGNGTTTTTGCAATTCAGTGCGCCCTTCATAAGGCATTTAAATACAATCTCTCTCCAATAGAAGCGGATGCTTTCTTTGGAAGGCCGCTTGGNCTACCTAAAACTGGAGTATTCGGACTTTACGACTTAATTGGCATCGATCTTATGGCTGATGTGGCAAAGAGTCTTGAAAATATCTTGCCAGAAAATGATGCATTTCATAAATATGCGTCTCCAATAGAATTTGTCTCTAACATGATTGCCAATGATCAAACCGGAAATAAAAACGACCAGGGTTTTTATAAGCAGGTTGGTGCTAACAAAATGGTAATCGACTTGTCCAGTGGAAACTATGTTGATCATGAGCGATTAAAAACTCCNCTACTNGATGAAGCTGAAAAAAGTGGAGTAGCTGCAATTATCAGCGATGAGAGCGCCTATGGCCTCTTCATTTGGGATGTGCTCTCTGAGACTTTATGCTACGCTGCTTCATTAGTACCAGAGGTCACTGAAGATCTGACTCAAATTGATGATGCGATGAAGCTCGGCTATAACTGGGCTAAAGGGCCNTTTGAGCTAATTGATGAAATTGGTATCGAGTATTTTGTCAGCAGACTTAAAAATAGTGATAAAAATGTGCCTGAATTCCTTCTAAATAGTACAAACAATAAATTTTATAACATCTCTAATTCAACCTTAAATGCCCTGTCTACCTCTGGTGGGTTTAGCCCAATTATCAGACCACAAGGCATACTTAGATTTTCTGAGGCAAAGCAAACTTTAGTGCCAGTCAATTCAAATGAGTCTGCTAGTTGGTTTGAATATGAAGGTGCGGCCATTGTGGAATTCCACTCGAAAGCAAACGCACTTGACAGTCAAAGTTTAGACATGNTTTCTGACGCCATTGCTTCTTCTGAAAGTAAAGGGCTGAGAGGTGTCATAGTTCACAATGACTTTCAACATTTTTCTTGTGGAGTTAGCCTGTGGAGTGTGAGAANCTGCTTTGAAAAAAATGATTTTGATGGACTTGATGTGTTTCTTGCTTACTTTCAAAACACGATGCTTCAAATGAGAGACTCGAAGCTTCCTGTNATTGCTGCGCCTGTTGGNATGTCTATCGGTGGTGGCTTTGAGGTTGTGTTACATGCAGATCATGTTGTAAGTCATGCGAATTCTGTGATGGGCCTTGTTGAGTCCTTTGTTGGCGTTGTGCCGGCTGGTGGAGGCTGCAAAGAAATGCTTTATCGGTGGATAGAAAAATTAGATGACACTCAGAAAGGGTCCTGGAAGTCATTTATGAACATCGGTCTAGGCAGAAAAGCTAACTCGCCTCAAGAGGCCGATACACTATCAATGCGAAGATCAAGTGACATGTTTCAGATGAATCGTGATCGAATTTTAAATGTTGCTCTTTCATCACTTGATGACACAAAAAAAGCTAGTCAACGGAAGCCACTTGCTCTGTCAGGCACTGAACACTTTCAAGAAATGCTAGAATGGTTAGAAGTTAACCACAAGAAAGGAATGCTCACACCACATGACGTCACTGTTGGAACTGAAATCGGACGNATAATGTCGGGCGGCGACTGTCCNGCTGGAACTATTTTTTCCGAACAGGAAATTTTAGATGCTGANCGCTCTTCTTTTATNAAGCTTGCTCAAACTCAAGAAACTCAAGCAAGAATTATATCCATGTTAGATAATGGCATTACTCTGAGAAATTAACAGTTAAGACTATGAATAAAAATCCTGCTAATTTTGTACCACTAACGCCTATCTCGTTTTTACATAGAACTGCAGATATCTATGGAGACCATCAGTCAGTCATATATGAAAACCGGACTTATACCTGGAGGGAGACTAGAGAAAGATGTGTGAGAATTGCCTCAAGTCTTAAGAACTTTGCTGTTAAACCAGGTGACACAGTTTCAGTACTGGCATTTAATACTCCAGAAATGTTTGAATCACATTTTTCAATTCCAATGGCGGGAGCCATTCTAAACACGATAAATATCAGACTTGATGCGCCGACAATTGCCTATATTATTAGTGATAGTAATGCAAAAATAATCTTTGTTGATAGAGAGCTTTTTAGTGTTGCCTCTGAGGCACTCTCTATCGCTTCAGTTAATCCAAAAATAATTGTAATCAACGACTCTTNTGCTANTTCACAACCAGACATCTCTAGTGATACAGTAGACTACGAATCTCTTGTTGACAATGGAGATCCTCTTTATAACTGGAAAATGCCTGACGATGAGTGGAGTCCGCTTTCGCTTAGCTACACTTCTGGAACAACAGGAAAACCTAAAGGTGTCGTTTATCATCATCGTGGCTCATATTTAATGAGTATGGGCACTGTCGTTGGCTGGAATCTTCCTAGTCATCCCGTTTACTTATATTCCGTTCCATTATTTCACTGCAATGGCTGGGGACATGCTTGGACAATGGCCGCCCTCGCTGGAACTATTATTTGCCTTAGGTCTTTTGACCCTGAAAAAGTATTTAGTTTGCTAAATGAACACCGCGTAACTCATTTTGGCGGAGCTCCGATAATGCTCAATATGCTTGCCAATGCGCCTAAAGAGGTACAAAAATCATTTGAAAGAGAAATCCAAGTAATGACCGCAGGAGCCCCTCCGCCTGCGAAAGTTTTAGAAAGCATGATGGCGCTAGGNTTTAATGTTATGCATGTATACGGCCTNACAGAAACGTATGGACACATCCTTCAGGCTGCGCCTCAGGCGTCTTGGCTTAATGAAAGCCCGGCGGAGCTTGCCAGGCTNAACTCAAGGCAAGGAGTTAGATTTCCGATGACTGAAGATGTTAGCGTCATCGATCAAGAGACTGGGGGGCGTGTTCCCCATGACGGGGAGGCAATTGGTGAAATTGTTATTCGCTGCAATACCTGCATGATGGGCTATTGGAACAACCCNAAAGCAACAGAGGAAGCATTTGCCGACGGCTGGTTTCATAGTGGCGACCTCGCAGTGATTCATAATGATGGCTATATACAAATTAAGGACAGATCAAAAGATATTATCATATCGGGCGGCGAGAACATTTCTTCTGTGGAGGTCGAAAATGTCCTTTACCAACATTCTTCAGTTGGGGAGGCTGCAGTTGTTGCAATGCCAGACGAAACCTGGGGAGAAGTGCCCTGTGCATTTGTCGAGCTTAAACCTAATCAATATGCGTCTGAAGCTGAACTTATNGCTTTTTGCAAGGATAATATGGCCAAATTTAAAAGACCAAAAAAGGTTATTTTTGGTCCGCTTCCAAAAACAGCAACTGGAAAAATTCAAAAGCACGAGTTAAGAGCATCTGTTAAAAGCCTAGGAGGAGAGTAATGTCAAACTATACTGCGCCTGTTGAAGACATGGGCTTTGTATTGAAAGAGGTTGTTGAGATTGAAAAACTTTGTATTGAAACCGGACTTAATAGCTCAACAGTTGACATAATTGATACCATTTTGGACGCTGCAGGAAAGCTTGCTAAAGAAGAAATAGAGCCNATCAATAAGCCTGGTGATTCAGAGGGTTTAAAAATAGATGCCTCAGGAAAAGTCACAACTGCAACTGGCTTTAAAGAAGCCTACCAACACTTTGTTGAAGGAGGATGGGGCTCGTTGCAATTCTCCCCAAACTATGGAGGTCAGGGCGTTCCATTTGTTGTGGCTGCTAGTGTTCAAGAGATGTGGCATTCTGCAAATTTGTCGTGGGGCCTATGCCCCCTTCTTACACAAGGCGCAGTCGAAGCGATATCTCTTAATGCAAGTGAAGGGCTCAAACAGCGCTATCTTCCGAAACTAATATCAGGAGAGTGGAGCGGCACAATGAACCTTACTGAAGGTGATGCTGGCACAGATGTCGGCTCACTTAAAACCCGCGCAACTCCTAATGGTGACCACTATTTAATTCGTGGTCAAAAAATTTATATCACTTGGGGCGAGCACGACATGGCANAGAATATCATNCACTTGGTATTGGCTCGACTGCCAGATGCCCCGGCAGGAATTAAGGGGGTTTCGTTATTTTTGGTGCCNAAAATACTAGTTAGTCATGACGGCNCTCTTGGAAAGCCAAATGACTTAAAAGCACTCTCAATCGAACATAAAATTGGCATTCATGCCTGCCCAACATGTGTCATGAGCTACGGGGAAGAAAGTGGGGCAATTGGTTATTTAGTTGGCGAAGAGAATCGAGGCATTCAGTGTATGTTCACAATGATGAACAATGCGAGAATTACTGTTGGACTCCAAGGTGTNTCAGTTTCTGAACGCGCATATCAGCAAGCACTTAGCTTTTGTAATGAGCGAGTTCAGGGCATTGCNCCAGGCTTCAAAGACCCTGGCCCAATTATTAGACACCCAGATGTGCTAAGAATGTTAGCCAACATGAAGTCAATAACACAAGCCTCTCGTGCGTTAACTTATGTAGCTTGCGCAGAGGTAGACTACTCCTTAAGCAACCTACCACTTAAAAACTTAGAGAAGCACAAAAGGAGGCTTAGCTTACTAACTCCAGTTGTTAAAGGCTGGTGCACAGAAACCGCCCAAGAAGTTGCCTCTGTGAGCCTGCAATGCCATGGAGGAATGGGCTATGTTGAGGAAACCGGGATTNCTCAAATCTTTCGAGATGCTCGAATTTTACCAATATATGAGGGAACAAATGGAATNCAGGCTATGGATCTTGTGGGCAGAAAAATAATCGGTGATGACGGTCTCGGAGTAAAAGAGCTAATCTCAGAGATGCAGGAGTGTTCTACAAATCCATCGATAGTAGAGATGCTTTCTGCTTCACAGTTAGGCCGATTTATAAAGTCGCTTGATGATCTGNAGACTACTGTTTCTATTATTCTTNAAAACTCTGATGACAAAGANTTCACTGGAAAAATTGCCTTTGATACGCTCATGATGATAGGCACAATTTCAGCCTCTTGGCAAATGCTCTCAAGCCTTGATAAGGCTAAAAATGCTTTTAACAAGGGCTCAGCATCGTCTGAATTTTTTGAAGATAAAACCGAAACTGTAAAACATTTTCTAGACTTTATCTTGCCACGTTATCTGTCCAACTTTGTTACGATATCTGCTAGCTCTGAATAGCTATCTTTTTATCCTAACCATTATTTCGTTTTTACGAAACATTGGTAGCACATAAGGAGCATTAAATTGGGCAACCATGAACCCGCCCTGAGTGTTAATATTGTTTAGCTTAAGAAGCTTTGCAAGTTTTTTTTGAAAATTCACACTTCGAGACTCAGTTGCCCAGCCCCCAAAAGTTAAGGCGGCGACCTCGCCTAGCGCTTCATTTTTAATTGATACTTGACTTGTGTTGGTCTTGGGAAGGTCCTTCATAGAGTGCTCTCTGGGCATCACAAAAGAAACATTGTAAGTATCTAGCCCCTCGGAAGGACAATCAGAAATCACAGGCGCGGTCATTGCTATTTTCATCTCTTTATCATTGCCACCAAAAATGTAGCTGGCGATTCTTCTAAAGCCAGAAGATGTTGAGCTTTTGTAATCAGCCTTAACAGATGTTGTGGCAATTATCATTTCACTGTAGCGACGAATTTCAAAACTATCATGTTTAGAAATCAGCTCATATTCAGGGGTTTCAAGCGCCATATTTTTATCAGTTAATTATTTTTTTCCAAAGAAAGGAACCATTGCCGGTGTTTTATTTTTGTATTCAATATAGTCTTTATCGTCACCCCATTTTTTTTCAGCCTTGTCTTCTAAGAAAGGAAGGCCGCTTATTTTTGTCAACAAAAGAAACACAAAAACTGGGGAAATAAGGGTTACAAACTGCCAGCCAGATAGAAGTGGCAACGAGATAATTGCAATGCCCGTCCACAGAACAATTTCTCCAAAATAATTTGGATGGCGAGAGATCGACCAAAGGCCTTGAGTAATAAACTTATCCCTATTTTCAGGCAACTCACTAAAGGCCTTTTTTTGTCTATCCGCAACTGCCTCAAAAGCAAAGCCTAGAGCCCAGATAATAGCGCCTAACAAGAAAAACACGCCAAGCGGCTCCTGAGGATTCAATGCTATAACAGTAATCGCGTTTACCGTTGTTAAGAAAACCCATAGGGCTGAGAGGGTCCAGGTCATTAGAAACTTTGGCAATGACTTTTTGATCTCTCTAAACCTTTTATCTTCTCCGCTTTTAACTATTCTTTTATAGAGAAATATTCCAAGCCTTAGCGTCCAAATTGATACAAAAATAGCCACAATAGTCGAGCGAATTGATGCCTGGTATCCTGAACTCAAAAGCGCAAACATTGCAGCAGAGGTGACAAGAAGTGTTGCAATCATGCCTGTAAAGTCAAAATATTTTTCCGAGCTAGTAACCAAAGAAGGCACTGCAATTATCCAGTGGACAGTGAAACTCACGCCCGCACACAAAAGAATGACAGGCACTCCATAAAGAAATACTCCTTCCACTGAAGCTAAGATTGCAACAAAGCAGGCAGTTAAAATACAGGCGACAATGGTGGTCAAGTCTTTTATCATTATGGCTTCTCAAAAAGGTAGTGAGAAACGCCCCATTCAGCGCCTCGGTTAAAACCAAAAAGAACTTCACATGACATGAAAAAGATGCGCCATCTTTGCAGCCATGATCCAGCGTCTTTCTCTCCATATGTTTTTTTAAACAATTCTAAAACNTCGGCCTTGTTTTGGTCCATCTTTTGAAGCCAAGCAAGTGAGGTTTTTTCATAGTGGATTCCACTAACCCTCCAATCCTTCTCTATTTGCATTTGTTCTGAAAAGCTCATTAATAGCCTATGAGAAGGCATTTGACCCCCGCTAAAAAATTCCCTCGCCATCCAATCTCCATCATCNTTATCTTCAAATGGATAGGCANCCTTTTGATGGGAGAATATATGCACAAACAACTTGCCGTCACTTTTAAGCCAAGTATTAACCCTTCCAAGCAATTTTTCATAGTTACGCATGTGCTCAAACATTTCAATAGAGACGACTCTATTAAATATTTTATTCGTTTCAAAGTCGTTCATGTCGGCAGTAATAACCTCAACATTTTTTAAATTAAGCTTGCCACATCTTGCCTCGATAAATTGCCTCTGGTCAATTGAGTTACTCACCGCAGTAATCTTGCTTGNTGGAAAATGCTCTGCCATAAAAAGAGTTAAAGAGCCCCAGCCACAGCCAAGCTCTAAAATATCGTGGCCATCAACTAAGCCCGCCCTTTCACAGGTCAAACTAAGCATCGCATTTTCAGATTGGTCTAAAGTTGAAACACCTTCCGGCCAAAAACCTGAGCTATACTTTAACTTTTTTCCCAGCACCAGCTCAAATAGTCTTGGCGGAACTTCATAGTGTTGTTCGTTTGCTTTTTCTGGAACAAGTGCAATCGGACTCTCTTTTAAAACGTCAATCCACGTTGCATGTTCTTTTTCCATTTCATCTTCGCTAAAGCTTGTAGCTTCAGCCAAGCGCTGACTACAGAGGCGCTTAATTCCAAACCTAATTAATGTATCTGGCAATAACCCTTTTTCTGCAAGTTTTATTAATAAAGTAACCATAAACTAGTAATTAATTTGAGTATTTTTTGAGTCTGGCTTGGCNAATACAAGCTGAAAATCACCAATTAAATTTTCAAGAAACCCCGCCTCACAGTAGACCAGATAAAAGCTCCATATCCTTGTGAATGATTCTGAAAACCCAAGCTCTTTAACTTGAGGCAGANCTTTTTGAAAATCTTCTCGCCAAATTTCAAGCGTTTTGGCATAGTGTTGTGTTATGTCTTCAGAGTCTATCATAACCATATCAGTTTTTTCTTTAATGGCATTAAGTATTTGTGGCATCGCGACAAGACATGACCCTGGAAATATATATTTTCTTATGAAGTCTACAGAGTTTTTGTAGGCGTCAAAATTAGGGTCGTTGTAGGTAATTCCTTGAAGCACCATGAGTCCGTTTTTTTTCAATAACGAGGAGGCTTTTTCAAAGAAACCAGGAACATACTCTGCGCCAACAGCCTCAATCATTTCGATAGAGACTACCTTGTCAAAAACACCTTCAAGTTCGCGATAGTCCTTACTAAGAAGTGTTATCTTGTCGTTAAGCCCCTCATTAGAAATCAGCTCAGAAGCATATTGAAACTGATTATCAGAAATGGTTGTGGTTGTGACTTTACAGCCATAGTTTTTCGCGGCATGAACTGCGAAACTGCCCCAGCCCGTTCCAATTTCAAGAACATTGTCTTTGCTTGAAAGATTGAGCTTTCTGCAAATTCTGTCTATTTTTTCAACTGAAGCNTCTTGCATACTTGACTCNTTTCTTGAAAATATCCCACTTGAATAAGTCATTGTAGGGTCAAGCCATAGTTTATAGAAATCATTGCTCAAATCATAATGAGCCAAGANATTGTTCTTGCTTCCTTGCAGGGTGTTTTGTCTTTGCTTATGAATAANTTTTGTAANTGGGTTGGTCAATCTTGCTAGTCCNGACTCNAAACCAAGCAAGGTATTTTTGTTTTTTATGATAAGCTGAATGAGGGTCACAAGGTTCTTTGAGCTCCAGTATCCGGCAGTGTAGGCCTCCGCTGCACCGTTCGTGCCTCCGCTTCCCAAAAACACGTAAAACTCTTGGGAGNAGACNTCAAGCTCCGCTTTAAATGCAGAGCCAGCGCTGCCAAAAGTATGTTTTTTGGCCCCATCAATAATGGTTAGCTCTCCGTTATTAATNCCTTTTAGTTTTCTAAATAAAATGCTTTTAAAAAAAGACGTCATTCGAGTACCTTTTTGCATTTTTTGAATACTGTTGGCCAAGCTGTCAACAGAAAGCTGATCTTTGGTGTGTTTTTCTTTAGTCATAATTTATCTGGGTGTGTGAAAAATGGCGCTCTTCTAATCAAAAGCATCAGAGCCTGCCAATGTATTCTATAAACCACTAACAATGTTGCAAGTGGGAACCTAAGAATGGCCTTGAGCAAGCCCTTGTTACTAAAGGTGCGCCTTGTTAGATTGAGCGCAACATTAAATACTTTTTCTCCATCTTTATAATTTTTCATTACTACATTTAGGGTTTCTTCTGGATTAGAAAAAAACCACTCNTAATCGTGGTCCATCCCCCAAAAAGGGCTTACGTGGAACTGTTTTTTTGGGGTTGCAGTAAAGCTCATCTGCTTGTCCGCTTCTAATTGCTCATGTATCACGTAAGAATGTCTTTCTTTCCATGGAGTGTTTGTAACCTCGGCCATTATAGCCTCAACTTTTTTGTCTTTCTCATCGAAACAATAGTAGAAGCTGACTGGGTTAAAGCAATAACCAAAATATCTTAAATGTGTGAGCAGTCTGATTGGACCTTTAAACTGTTTTCCCGTTTTTTTAAAAAGGGTTTTTCTTACTGCGCTTTCAAGCCCTATTGAAGGATCCCCATGATAGTCCTTCCTTCTAAATGAGACAATTGCCGGNTTGTTGATATTCCACAATAAAGACGGCTTCATAGTTGAGNNCAAGGNAGATATATCAATATATGCCATGAAAATAGGGTACCTAAAAAAACGATTGAACGGGGTGTGTCGATGATGACTAATGGTGCCCCAGTATAGGTGGTGCTTTTTAGAAAGACTCATAACGACACCCCAAAGGTTTTGCACACTTCTAGGGCGCTATTAACTCCNTCTTCATGAAAACCGTTGCCCCAGTATGCGCCACAATAAAATGTATTATTAACCCCACTAATCTGCTTTTTTTTCTTCTGCGCCTGGACTCCATCAACTGTAAAAAGAGGGTGGTGGTATTCAATCTTTTTAATTATTTTAGAGGGGTCAATCTCACCACCACTATTAAGCGTTACCAAGAAGTCTGGCTTAGCGTTTAGTGACTGTAATATGTTCATATTATAGGTGAGTGTTACTGGCTTGTTNTGATCTCCACTTAACAAGTAATTCCAGCTTGACCAGGTTGTTTTAATTTTTGGCATTAGCGAGGTGTCGGTATGTAATATGGCTGTGTTTTTTTGATAAGGCAGCGAGCCTAAGATTGATGACTCATTTTCACTTGGGTCTTTCAGCAAAGCCAAAGCCTGGTCACTGTGCGTAGCAAATATAACTTTGTCGAACTGCTGAGGCTCTTGGTTATTGTCGCAATAAATCTTAATGCCAGCAGAATCTCGCAAGACTTCTTTAACGGGCGAAGAGAGTAAAATTTTTTCATTAAAGCCCTCAACCATCTTTTGGACATAGGACTTTGAACCACCCTTAATTACAAACCATTGGGGTCGCTTGAAAATTTGGAGCAGCCCATGGTTTTTAAAAAAACGAATATAAAAAACAGCGGGTATTTCTGTTGTTTTTTTGGCGGCTGTGGACCAAATTGCCGCTCCCATCGGAATAATATAGTTCTCAACAAAGTGGCTGCTAAAGTTGTGCGTCTTTAAGAAATCACTAATAGTCATTGCCTCATCAACTACTGCAAACTCTTTAACTGCCAGTCGATTAAANCGGAGAACGTCTCTGAGCATCATTAGAAATGAAGCCTTAAATAAATTTTGTCTTTGGGCAAAAACCGTATTCAAAGAGCCGCCTGAATACTCAAGATTTTTAGCTGGTGCTTTTACACTGAAGCCCATTGAGGTTTTTCGAACCTCAACTTTTAGTTTCTGCAAAAGCCTTATAAAGTTTGGATAGGTTTTTTCATTATAAACAATAAAACCTGAATCCACATTCCAGCTCTTGTCATTCAGTTTAATTTCATGTGTATGGGTATGCCCGCCAACGTAATCGTTTGCTTCAAAAACAGTTATATCGTGTTCCTTGTGTAACAGATAAGCCGCGGTCAAGCCGGATATTCCGCTTCCAATAATAGCAACCTTCATAGCATAAAATCAAATATGTAATATAAAGCCTCCCCTTATTTAGGCCTGCCAACTATCATAACCAATAATTAGCAATAGTGTTTTGTAAAAGACACAATTATATAGTGTGTTTTTTTTACAGTGTTCTGTTTATGGGTATAAGCTTAGGGCTTGTTTCTGACAGTCGAACATTGCCAAATAGTCTTTGCTTATTTCAAAAAAATATGGGATAATTGTCGCCTTTCAGCAATTTGGCTGGAAATGGTCTGGTTTTGTAATAACAAGACTAGTAATTTAACGTATCACACAGAGCCCCAATATCAGTCAGGGTGCCCTTTAAAAGGGGTTGGCTGATAGGCAATGTGGAAGTCTTAACCCAGGAGAAATGTATGGCGAAAGCGTCAATGAAAAAAATGTTAGAGGCCGGTGTTCACTTCGGCCATAGGTCTCGTTTTTGGCACCCAAAAATGGANCCTTATATCTACGGAACACGAAATGGTGTTCACATAATCAATTTAGAAAAAACACTACCGCAATTTAATGATGTCCTAAACTTTGCAAGCAAAACTGCAGCNCAAGGTGGGTCTATCCTCTTTGTTGGAACAAAGAGAGCGGCAAGCAATATTATCAAAGAAGAGGCAATCCGATGTGGAATGCCTTACGTTAATCATCGCTGGTTAGGCGGAATGATGACAAACTATAAAACTATTAAGGCNTCAATAAAGCGCCTTAAAGACCTAGAGTTTCTTGCAGAGGAAAACTTCGCACAATTTACAAAAAAAGAAGCCCTAGTAATGACAAGAGAAATGGAGAAGCTAGAAAGAAGCCTGGGTGGAATTAAAGATCTTGGAAGCATCCCCGATGTTGTCTTTGTTGTCGACATTGGTCATGAAAAAAATGCCGTTAGAGAAGCTCGCACTTTACGCTTACCTATCATCGGTGTTGTAGACTCTAATCATAACCCAGAAGGAATCGATTATGTCATAGCAGGAAATGATGACTCAATAAGGGCGATTGGTTATTACGCAAGGAAAATTGCAGACGCAGTCCTTGAAGCCAAAGCGTCAATTGTTGAAACTAAGTCTGCCGCTAAGAAGGCTGAGCCGACTGCTAAAAAAGAGGCTGTCGAGGCTGCCCCTGAAACAGAAACTGCTGCTGAAGAAAAGAAGCCAGCTGCTAAAAAAGAGGCTGCCAAGAAAACTACAGCAAAGAAGCCAGCTGCTAAAAAAACTGAAACAGATTAACAATTAAATACAGTATACATAGGAGACGAATTATGGCGATTACAGCCGCTTTAGTTAAGGAGTTAAGAGAGAGAACAGGCGCAGGAATGATGGACTGTAAAAAAGCATTGGTTGAAACCAATGCTGACCTTGAAGCAGCAATTGATTTAATGCGTGCATCAGGCGCAGCAAAAGCTGCCAAAAAAGCAGGTCGCGTTGCATCTGAAGGCCTTGTTAACGTTACAATTAGCGACGATAACAAACAAGCTGCAATTCTTGAAGTTAACTCAGAAACAGACTTTGTCACTAAAGGCTCTGCATTTATTGATTTTGTTGAGGCACTAGGCTCCCTAGCTCTTAAGAATAAGCCTGAATCAGTGGAGAGTTTTTTAAGTCAAAAACTTGACTCTGGAGAAACAGTTGACGAGGCAAGAGAAGGTATTATTGCAAAAATAGGTGAAAATATTTCTGTGAGAAGGGTTCAAATTATTAGCACTGATACAGGCATTTTAGGTGCTTATAAGCACGGTGATCGTATTGCCGTCCTTACAGTGTTAGCGTCCCAAGATTCGGCTTTGGCAAAAGATGTAGCAATGCACATCGCTGCTTCACGACCAGAATGTGTCAGCGAAAACCAGCTTTCGGACGACACCCTTGAAAGAGAAAAAGCAATCTTTATTGAACAAGCTAGAGAAAGTGGAAAGCCCGACAACATTATTGAAAAAATGATTGTAGGCAGAATGAAAAAATTTGTTAATGAGGTTACGCTTTATGGCCAATCTTTTGTAAAGGACCCAGATATTACTGTTGGAGATCTTGTTAAATCTAACAACTCCGAAGTTGAATCGTTTGTCCGATATGAGGTTGGAGAAGGAATAGAGAAGAAAGAAGACAACTTTGTTGAAGAGGTAATGGCTCAAGCGCAAGGCTAGAGTCTGGCCTCATAAACTGAAAGGGCGCGTTGGCGCCCTTTTTTATTTCTCAAATATTAAATTGTTTATAGGCTAGCCCTGTCTTTAACGATTAGCTTCATTATTGCCGGCATTAAGAAAAAATCAGCCAAAAGTGCCACTAAAATCGCGCTTGCTGTAAGCACGCCAAAATCAAACATGTTGTTCATTTGTGAAAAGGTAAGAACAAGAAACCCAAGAGCCAGAACGATGGATGTCAAGGTTATAGCTCTACCAGTTCCCATCAAGGTTAATCGAACAGCCTTGTCTACATCATTGTATTGAAGCTCATACCTTCTAAAGTTGTGCATAAAATGTACAGTATCGTCTACAGCCAATCCCAGCGCAATTGCACCAATCAACAAGGTGAACATGTCCAACGGCATTTTAAAAATCACCATAATAGTTGATAGAAAGACGATAGGCAACAGGTTTGGTATCATGCTAATTAGCCCAATTTTCAGGTTACCTATCAGTAGCACCATGAGGATTGTGATAAGCGAAAAGGCCAGAACATAGCTCACCGCACTACTATAAATTGCCTCTTCAAAAGTAACCGTCATCAATGTTCCAATGCCGGTAAAAGTCACTTTGGCCAATGAGCCAAATTTTTGGTCTAAATAGAGTTGAGCATTGTCAATAAAAATGTTTGCCTCAAGGGAGTCAATGAAGGGAGTTTTTAATGTTAGTCTCGCCTTAGAATAGTTTGCATCGACGAGACTTGTAAGATCGTTATTGCCGCTGCTTTCAAAAAGCAAAAACTCCTGGGCTATAAGATCCGAATCATCGGGAATAGTATAATATTCGTCCCTATTTTCATGAAGCGCTCTATTGGTTTCTTTAATGACATCAACATAGCTTATAACCTTTCCCACAAACATGTTTCCAGTGGATATAGAGTTTATATTTTGAGACACATCATCAATAACTCTTAATACTTCAGGGTTGTAAAGGCCGTTTGTTTTTTCAGTATCAATAATTACTTCAAGCGTTAATGAGCCATTTAAGTTCTCATCGACAGCCTCTGTTGCTACTCGCGCAAAATTATCCTCGGGAAGCCACTGAAGAGGAAAATGAGAAAACCTTAATTGAGCTGCAATGATAGCTGCGCATATTATTAACACGGTGCTAAATGAAATAATTAGCTTAGGCCTGCCAGTTGCAAAAACGCTAATTCCAATCATCGCTCTATCCAATAGAGACTGGCCATCTTCGTCTGATTTTTGTCTGAGAACCTTAAAGTTAGTTACTGACACCAAGGCGGGCAAAAAAACGAGAGTAAAAACTAATCCAACCATAACCCCGCTGCTTGCAAAAATCCCAAGGTCTGCGACAGGCGCAACGCCAGAGAAAGAAAAAGACCAGAGCCCAGCTGCGGTAGTAATAGAGGTCATGATAATTGCCAGCCCTGAATGTCCCATCGCGTACCTAAGAGACTTCTTTTTATCGTTTGTTGTAGCAAAGTCTTTATAGAATACAGCTAAAAGATGAATTGATGCACTAGTAACAACCGCCAACAAGAAGGTGGGCATTATTTGGGTCGCCATAGTAAAAGGCGCTGAAAAAATAGACATCAATGAAACAGTCATTATCAGTGTTAAAGAGACACATGCAAGTGGAAGAATGACTCCTGAAATTCGCCTAAATAACGCAAAAAGAACAATCATAATGACTATCATCATTAGGCTTATAAAAACAGCTGAATCATTCATTAATGCTTGTTTGAATATGCCTGCAATTGCGGCTGAGCCGGACAAGTATATTTCAAAGTTATCGTCATTAAAGCGCTGCATTATTTGTTGCGTTTGCGCAATAATTTCATCGTTTTCTGCATCCGTTAAATATAGCTTTTGCTCTGCAGTGTTGTCGTCGAACTCAAGACTGTCGTCGAACTCAAGACTGTCGTCGAACTCAAGACTGTCGTCGAACTCAAGACCAATAGAGTCTGCAGAAGCACCTGCATTGGAGTAGGTTTCTGTCTCAATTGTCACGGTAGTCATTGTAAAGTCTTCACTGTAAAGTGAATTTTCATAAAGACTGTTGTTAGTAACCGTTTCTTTGAGTTTAACAAGGTCTTTTTTATTTTGAGGAAGGTTGTCAATCAGGGGCTCTACAATCAGCTCTCCTTCAATGCCATAAGTGTTTCTAGCATTGATCAAGGAGTCTACCCCTTTAATATTTGGTAACTCATTCTCTAGGGCATGATGAAAACTATCGAGCTTCTTCAGAAAGTCTAAATCAAAAATATTTCGAGTTTTAACTGCAATCATCAGCTTTTCATCGCGACCGAACTGATCTCTAAAAATATCGTACTCGACTCGCATCGGGTCTGTTTTATGCAAAAAGCCCTCTGTGGTTGTATCAATTTTTAACGATGGAAGCTGAGAGCCGAGCGCCACAACAAAAACAAAAACAATTGCGATTGTTATCTTCGCATTTTCAAAAAGCCAGTCAGAAAAAAGTTCAATTTTTGATTCTGTTTTTGTTCGCCAGTTCATAAATATATTTGTTTATTTGTGTTGTGAGATATAGAGGAACAATATAATAAAATTAAAGCTGAAACATTATATTGGACAGAACAATTCTTGTGTCTAGAATAAGGGCAATAAGTTTTTAATAGAAAACTTAACCTCTAATCGCTATAGTGGCTCTATGAGTTTTTCTTTGTCTTGATCGCCTCCTTGATTGTTTTTCATTACGCGCCAGGAAACGTAAAGCCCGCTTCCTATGATTACAAACAACCCAAGTATCGCTTGCATATTTGGAACATAGCCAAATACAATGTAGCTAAGCGTAATAGCACCGACAATTTCAAAATAATTGAATGGACTTAGTTCAGAGGCGCTTGCAAACTCAAATGCTTTAATAATCATAAAGTGTGAGGCGGCTGCAAAGAGGCCCATGGCGGCTCCTAACAACAATCCTTTTAGATCCGGAGCAGACCATGCAGCAAAAGCCAGAGGGGACATTATTAGAATTCCTACGATTGCAGAATAAAAAAGGGTGAGTACTGGTGGCGCCCTAAATGAGAGTTTTTTTGTAAAAATAATATAAAGCGCATAACAAACACCTGCAACAACAGCCAACAAAAGACTTGGCTTAAAATCATCGCCTGTTGGCTGCAACACTATGACAACTCCAACAAATCCAATTAAAACTCCAACTCCAATGAATAGGTCAAAGCGCTCGCCCAAAAGCATTGGAGACAAAACCGCAACAATCAAAGGCGAAATAAAAAGAAGGGTGAGCGCATTAGGAATAGGGTTTGATTTTATTGCCGCAAAAAAGAAAAGGGTTGCTAGGGTCAGCATTAAACCTCTTAAAAATTGAAGCCCAAGACTTTCAGGAACTCTTTTCCATTTAACTTTTTTCCAAAAAATAATTGGAATAAGCCAAAACGCATGAAAAAAGAATCGGGTCCATGTAACCTGCATCACAGAATAATCTTCACTTAGTAGCTTAGCAAAAATGTCTAAAAAGGGAACCGTGCTCATGCCCATTAGCATAAGTCCTATCCCTTTTAGAACAGTTTTATCAAAAAAGCTCATAAGTCCTCCAATAAGAAACTATGCTGATTGTACAATGCCAAGCGTGCTGGCTAAGCTTTAATTAAGTATGGTGCCGTCGGACGGAGTCGAACCGTCACAGCTTGCGCTACAGCCCCCTCAAGGCTGCGTGTCTACCAATTTCACCACGACGGCAAGGGTTGTTAGTTGCTAGGTATTTCGCTTGTGTCTTCGTCTAAAGCATCATCACTCATAATGGTTTGCGACATAATGCTTTGACCTGAGTCTGCAACACTTCTTTCATTAGAGGCAAAGTACGCAAGGCTTATACTTGTTACAAAAAAGCAAATCGCTAAAATTGCCGTTAGCTTATAAAGGAAAGAGTGTGCGCCTCTTGCACCAAAAACTGATCCCGCTGCTCCAGAACCAAACGCAGCTCCAGCATCAGCGCCCTTTCCGTGTTGAATTAAAATTAGTCCTACTAGGCCTAAGGCCAACAATACATGAACCACTAAAATAATTTGAAATGTCATATTAACCTGCCTTACAAATTTGTAAAAAATCTTCTGCTTTTAGCGCTGCACCGCCAATTAAACCGCCATCTATATCTGGACAAGAGATAAGCTCTAATGCATTGCCAGCATTCATACTTCCGCCATACAGTATAGGTGTTTTTTCAGCTATATCTTGATTGCTACTCGCAAGAAGATTACGAATAAACATGTGAACTGCTTGTGCTTGTTCTGGGGTAGCTGTCATGCCTGTTCCAATTGCCCAAACAGGCTCATATGCAATAATAATGTTTTTGAATGCCTCTATTCCAGTCAGCCTAACAACTGTAGTAAGCTGCTCTGAAATAACTGCCTCTGTATTTCCAGACTCTCTTTGATCAAGAGACTCTCCAATACAAAGAAGTGGCGTCAAGCCAGAATCAATCGCAGCTTTTGTTTTTTTGGCAACAATTTCACTAGTTTCACCATATAAACTTCTTCTCTCAGAGTGTCCAACAATAACGTGCTTAGCGCCAAAATCTTTAATCATTTCTGCGCTTACCTCTCCAGTAAAAGCTCCTGAGACATTCACATTTAGATTTTGTGCACCAAGCATTAAACTGGACCCACTAATTAAAGTTTCAACCTGTGATAAGTATGGAAATGGAGCACAAACTAAAACCTCTGCGCTAACGTCACCCATTCCAGACAATATGCCGTTGACAAGACTTTTAACTGCGTCTTTGCTGGCATTCATTTTCCAGTTTCCAGCAACTATCGTATTGCGCATCTTTTTTGGCCTATATAAAAAGAGGGCAATGTTACTCTAAAACACATAGAAAATCAATTAGGAACAAGCCTTAAGAGCTAACTTAATGTTCATTATTTAAGGCTTGGCATCTCACGCATAAACAATGCTTTTTGAATGTCTGTCTCAGATGTCTCAAAGTTTTGAGCCGCCAAATGGCCTGCAAACACGGCGTCGGCAATTAGACCAGGGGCCTCTGCATCTCCAATCAGCTGAATATTTATAGCGGCAGGCTGTGTTTTCTTGTTTGGTTTTTGATTTATTAGCTGCTCATAAAGAGAGGTATTTGGTATTCGTTCAGTTACCATAACTATTGATTGGCAGGATATTTGTGTGCTGGCCCCAGTGAAAACACACTCAAGGTAGGCTATTTGGTTCTCAATTTTTTCGATTAAGTTGTTACAAACAATCTTAACACCACTACTTATAAGGGACTTCTGAACTCTTTTCTGCTCTAGGGTTGACTCTGTCCATGGAGAGACAACGCTAGCAGGCGTAATAAAGATTACATCGACACCCTTTTCGCTTAGATGGTCTGCCAGTACTCCAGCCAGGTACCCCTGCTCATCATCATAAACAATGATTGAGTCTTTGATATTTTGCTCTTCCTGAATAATCTCTTCTGGGGTAAAAACCTCGACACTTTCAATTCCTATTATTGGACTTCTTCTACTTCTTCCAATTCCATCTTTTCGCCATTTTGAGCCTGTCGCTAAAAAAATGTTTTTAATTCCAAGCTCATTAATATGAAGCGAGGTAAGCTGGCTTTCTTTATATATTTCAATATTGTTTTTTTGGAGAATTTCATGAACCCTGTTGTCAACAACCCGCCTCCAGGCCTCCAGGCCTTTCAAGCTTGACTCAAACAAAACTCTTCCGCCCAGCTGATTTTCTGATTCAGCCAAAATTACCTCGTATCCTCTCCTTGCGAGCTGAAGACTACACTCAAGTCCCGCTGGTCCAGAGCCAACAACGAGTGCTTTTTGGTCTGATACTTTTGGTTTAATAAACTCTGGATCCCAGCCCCTTCTCCATTCTTCGCCCATAGTTGGATTTTGTGTACATCGAATTGGCACAGAAAAATTATCGCTTGAAACACAAATATTACAACCGATACATTCCTTAATTTGGTCTGTATTTTCTGACTGTATTTTGTTTGGTAAGTAGGGGTCCGCAATTGAAGGCCTGGCTGCGCCAATTAAGTCTAAGACGCCCCTATCAATTAGCTTTACCATTAAGTCTGGTGATGTCAGCCTGCCAACCCCAACAACCGGCTTGGTGGTTAGACTTTTTACAAATTCAACATAGGGCATTTGATATCCCTCGTTTGGTTGAAAGCGTGATGTTTGTGAGTCATTTGACCAATCAGAAACATTGACATCCCATAGATCTGGATGTTCCGATAACAGCTCAACCACAGCACGGCCTTCCTCATTAAATTGCATGCCGTCTTTACCTTTAAGCTCATCTACAGCAAAACGAAAAGCAATTCCACAACTATCGCCAATAGCCTCCTGTGTTTCTTCCAACAACTCTCTAGTTAATCGTAAGCGGTTTTCTAGGCTTCCGCCATACTCATCCGTTCGGTTATTCATGTCTGGCAAAATAAACTGTTGTGCTAACGACATACCGTGACCTGCATAAACATAAACAATGTCAAAACCAGCCTCTTTCGCATTCAACGCAGCTCTTTTATGCCAGGACCTAAAATCTGAAATATCCTTTTTTGACATTCTTCTTGACTGTTTTGGATATAAAAAATTAACAGGCTGTGCGTTGGGAGACATAGCAGGAATTCTAGAAAAAAGGTTTGTAGAATTATGGCCGCTATGGGTCAATTCAATTGCAGCTAGGGCATCATGCTTGTGAACCGCCTCAGTCATTAGACGAAGCGCAGGAATGTCTCTTTTGTCCCAAATTCTTTGCTCAACATAAGGAGCTAAATCAGAGCTTGGATGTATCTCTGCCTCTTCTGTGCTTACAACCCCCCAACCCCCTTTTGCCTTAGTTTCTCTCATAGCGGCATGTGCTTTTGGTCTTAGGTGTCCCATTCCACAACAATGCGGCACTTGGTAGAATCGGTTTTTTGTTACAACTGGGCCTATTTTTACTGACTCAAAAAGCTTGTTGTAAGGATTGTTTTTCATGGGCTAGTTATACAATATTAACAAGATTAAAATCAAACTATTCTACCAAATGCTTTAATCATCTTTATCGTCATTACAGGTATCATTAGATTTTTGATTTCATGTTTTATCTGCCAAAATGTCACAGACTTGGGCTGAATGCTTAGACTCCCTAAAAGACTCTCTTCCGTTAGGAGAGTTTAGCGTATGGGTTAAGCCACTTAAAGCGACGGAAAGAAATGAAACACTTTATCTAAACGCTCCTAGTGCGTCTGCACTCAAGTACATACATAAACACCAAAACTTAGAGGCAGCAATTATTTTGGCAGTCTCTGAGTGTGATCGTAAACTTAAAGTAAGGTTTGGTGTTGTTGAGTCTAGCAAAAAAACAGCAGGCGCTAAAAAACATCACACTACGCCCTTGTTTCCAGAATACACCTTTGATAATTTGGTTTTAGGAAGTGCAAACCAGGTCGCCGCCCTAGCAAGCAGGCAGATAGCAGAAAAAATTGGGGCGTCTCCCTATAACCCTTTTATTATTTATGGTGAATCTGGGTTGGGCAAAACGCATTTAATGCAGGCAGCTGGACATCTTGCTCTTAAAAAAAACCCAAGCTCAAAAATTATCTACGTGCCTCTAATGGATTTTGTTAGGAACATCACAACAAGCCTTCGCCACAACACAATTGAAAACGTAAAGCTTTTTTACCAGTCAGCAGATCTTTTGTTGGTTGATGATATTCATTTAATTGCAGGAAAAGACAAGTCGCAAGAAGAATTTTTTCATATCTTTAATTTTTTATTCAGTACAAAAAAACAGATTATTTTTACATGCGACCAACCCCCAAAAAACATCAAGGACCTTGAAAACAGGCTAAAAACAAGATTTTCCCAAGGACTAAACTTGCAACTCTCTCCGCCAGAACTTGAAATGAGGGCTGCTATTCTCCTTAAAAAATCACAAAACCCACAAATATCTCTTAACCTTTCAGAGGATGTTGCCCTTTTTATTGCGAGCCATGTAATGTCAAATGTTAGAGACCTTGAAGGGGCTTTGCTGAAACTAAAAGCCTTTGTAGACTTCTCTCAAATCGACCACTCTCTTATTACCAAAGACGTCGTTGAGGGGGCTTTGGGCGACCTCATAAAACCAAAAAAACTTTTTATTGAGGTTAATGAAGTACAAAAAACAGTCAGTAAGTATTATGGAATTACGGTTTCAGATTTGGTTTCAAGCTCCCGCAAACAGCACCTAGTTAAAGCAAGACAAATGGCAATCTATTTATGCCACGAGTTAACATCATTGTCGTTAGCTAAAATAGGCCAAAACTTTGGAAACAGAGATCACTCTACAGTGCTTTATTCTTGTGAAAAGCTTAAGGGACTTATTGCTTCGAATGAAGAGATCAAAAATGACATCGAAAACATAAAGATTAAAATTACTAACTTATAAACAAATAAATTACTACTTGGGTTGTTAGTAATTAACAAAACATCTTATAATTAGTGGACAAGTTAACATCTTAAATATTAAATAAAAAAGATATTAACAACATAGTCACCACTCAAACGATTGATTTTTTTTAAAAAAAGATAGTAATTAACAAAAAATAAACAAACTAATAATAACAATAATTAATTTAATAAGAAAGGTTACTTATGAACACTGAATTAAGCGTTGAAGAACTCATAGAACCACTACAAACCGTAATAGGGGTTGTTGAAAAAAAACAAACTCTTCCAATTCTCTCTCACGTACTAATTCAATTAAAAGAAAAAAAGCTTACGCTAACAACCACTGATATGGAGTTAGAAATAAGCGCATCAAATACAATAAAAAGTGACACAGAGGTTACGTTTACAATTTACGCAAAAGATCTAATTGATATTGTAAGAAAACTTCCAGAAAAAACACAAATAAAATTCAAAATAGAAGAAAACAAAGTCTATCTAAATGCCAATAAAAACACTTTTGAACTTAATACATTTAATCATTTAGATTTTCCAGCTTTACCAAAAACCCAAAATACAAGTGTTATCAAAATTAAGCAAGAAACTCTCAAAGAGTTAATTGAAAATACTAGTTTTTCAATGGGAAATCAAGATATTCGAGCTTATTTAAACGGGTTGTTTTTTGAACTAAACAAAAACTCATTAACGGTTGTTGCAACAGATGGCCACAGACTTTCGATTGGTGAGGTCAGTCAAGAAAATAATTTAGAAGAAAAAAAGACTGTGATTCTCCCTAGAAAAGCAGTGCTGGAGTTGACTAAACTATTAAATAAAAGCTCGCAAAACATCGCAGAAATACACCTTTCGGATAATTATTTTTCACTAATCGACTCAAACACTAAGATCATTAGTCGGCTTATTGATGGTAATTTTCCTAACTACAAACAAGTAATGCCAACAGACTTTAGTAACACTATTGTGATTGATCGTGAAGACTTTTTATCTAGTTTACAACAAGCCTCTATATTTGTTGACGAGAGAACCAAGGGTGTAAAGCTCGTATTTCGCGATGACAAACTTAGTATTTTTTCTCACTCAGAAAGGGGTAGGGCTGAGACTCAAATTGAAGTAACTAAACAAGAGAAAGAACTTGAAATTGCATTTAATATTCACTATCTAATATCAGTTCTCGAAAAACTTACCTCTAAGGAGATCAATATGGTGATACCGGGCGGTGAAAACAAGTCTTGTTTATTAAGTGCTATTGATGATGAGAGCTATCACTACATTATTATGCCGATGAGAATTTAGTAACTGTGTTTAATGGCAATCATTGAAAAGCTACATGTTTTAAACTTTAGGAATTTAGCAGATCAATACCTGCTTCCAAACAACAACATTAATTTAATACTTGGGCAAAACGGACAAGGTAAAACAAACTTTATTGAATCAATCTATTATTTAGGCCATGGTAGGTCTTTTAAAACCAAGAATTTTAGAGACGTTGTTCCATTTGACGATCAACAAATAAAAATATCTGCAGTTGTAGACTCACAAAAAGTTAGCATAAAAAAATCTCGTGATAAAAGTGTTGTTTCAATTAACAATGAAAAAATCTCTAGTAATAGTTTTTTAAGTCAAATTCTCCCTATACAAATTATTTCTCCTGATCGCGGGTTTGTTGTTGGCGGCTCACCGAAACTTAAAAGATCTTACCTTGATTGGGGGGTTTTTCATAACAATAAAAACACTCTTAAAACATATAAAACATATAAAAAAACGCTAAAAAGTATTAATACATTGTTGGCAGGTGGCAACAATACTGGCCTTCAAGAATGGTTTGAACAGTTTGCTAATCTGTCAGTAGAGATAACAAATGATCGAACGAGCTATATAGAAAAATTATTAAGCACCTTAAAAAAAGACTCACATAATAAACTTAATAGTTTAATTAAATCTAAAGAGGTTTTTAGTTTTCAAATTCAAACAGGCTGGCCAAAAGAGGTTGATGCTCTTAACCAAACACAAATATTTGAATACCTTTTGAAAAACAAAAACACTTTTTTAAAAACCAAATATTTAAATTATGGTCCCCATAGAGCAAGCGTTGAATTTTTTTTAAACAATAAAAACGAGAACTACCTTTCTAGAGGTGAGCAGAAAAAAATGTCAATTGTTTTTTGGATGCTTCAAGTTATGGCCTTAGTTGAAAATAAATTAAACCCAGTTGTATTNATCGACGATATTTCTTCAGAGCTTGACGACGTCAAAATTAAATCTGTCATTAACTTTTTAACTGAAACTAATATTCAAATTTTTATTACAGATATAGGTAACAAAAATTTACCNTTAGACACAAAAAAGTCAACTATTTTTGAAATAAAAAAAGGGGTTTTAGAGGCCATGTAGTTCTCTTTTTCAAACACAAAATAACCCCTAAAAAAAGCAGATGAAATAACGCTAAACTAGATAGGCGTGGTATAATAAATTTATTTTTAAAGGGTGTTTATGAGCGAAGAATACCAAGCCTCTAATATTAAGGTTTTAAAGGGTTTGGACGCTGTTAGAAAGCGCCCTGGAATGTATATTGGTGATACAGATGATGGCACTGGTTTGCACCACATGGTTTTCGAGGTTGTTGACAACTCTATTGATGAGGCTTTAGCGGGCCACTGCTCAAAAATTGAGGTTGTAATTCACGACGACAACTCTATATCTGTAACTGACGATGGAAGAGGCATACCTGTTGATATTCATCCAGAAGAAAAAATTTCTGCTGCAGAGGTTATTATGACAATTCTTCATGCTGGCGGTAAATTTGACGACAACTCATACAAGGTTTCTGGCGGGCTGCACGGTGTTGGTGTTTCTGTTGTTAATGCTTTATCTGAATCACTTCATTTAACTATCTATAGAGATGGCGAAGTCTACGAACAAGACTATGTTTTGGGTGTACCCAAAGCGCCCATAAAGACAACCGGCAAAACAAACTTTTCTGGAACAACCATTCACTTTAAACCAAGTGCTGAGATTTTCGCAGAAACAGTTTATAAGTTTGAAACACTGTCAAACAGGTTGCGTGAACTTTCGTTTTTAAATTCAGGTGTTCATATTGAAATTAATGACGAGAGATCAGATAAAAAAGATGTGTTTGTTTATGAGGGCGGCATTACTGCTTTTGTTGAACATTTAAACAAATCAAAAAACCCAATACACAATGATATTATTTCTATCTCTACTGAAAAAGATGACATATCGGTTGACGTGGCGCTTCAATGGAGTGACTCTTATCAAGAGAGTGTTTATTGTTTTACAAACAACATACCTCAAAGAGANGGAGGAGCCCACCTTGCTGGTTTAAGGGCTGCGCTAACCAGAACCCTTAACAGNTTTATTGATGCATCTGGTTTAGCTAAAAAAGAAAAAGCAGCGATTACCGGTGAAGATACCCGAGAAGGATTAACGGCTATACTATCTATTAAGGTTCCCGATCCAAAATTCTCTTCTCAAACTAAAGATAAGCTTGTCTCTTCTGAGGTTAGAGCCCCTGTTGAGTCATCTGTTAACGAAAAACTGGGTGAGTATCTTCTAGAAAATCCAGCAGAAGCTAAAATAATAATAAGTAAAATTTTTGAGGCCTCAAGAGCCCGCGACGCAGCTAGAAAGGCTCGTGAAATGACGCGCAGAAAAGGGGCATTAGATATTGCTGGGCTTCCTGGAAAGCTAAGTGATTGCCAAACAAAAGACCCNGCCGAATCTGAAATTTTTCTTGTTGAGGGAGACTCAGCGGGCGGTTCTGCAAAACAAGGCAGAGATAGAAGAACACAAGCAATTCTTCCGCTTAAGGGNAAGATATTAAATGTTGAAAAAGCTAGATTTGAAAAGATTCTTTCTTCACAAGAGGTGGGAACGTTAATTACTGCACTGGGTTGTGGAATCGGTAAAGAAGAGTATGACATAGAAAAACTGAGGTACCACAAGATCGTTATTATGACCGATGCAGATGTTGATGGCGCCCACATTAGAACCCTTTTATTAACCTTTTTTTATAGGNACTTTCCAGAGCTTATAGAAAATGGCTATCTTTATATTGCGCAACCACCTTTATATAAAATCAAAAAAGGAAAACAAGAGCGATATTTAAAAGATGACGCGGAACTTGACGAATATCTGCAGCAAGAGGCAATCCACGACGCCAGCCTTTTTGTTAATAACGACACACCAGCCATTCAAGGAGTTGCGCTAGAAAAAATTGTATCCAGTTATTATGAGACCATTGGGGTTATCGAAAAACTTGGTAAAAAGTATAATGATTTTTTGTTGAAAGCGCTTCTTGGTATGCCAAAGATGGATTTAAAGGANACAAATAAAGCCAAAGAGTGGTGTGAATCTCTACAGCAAAAAATGAACAATAGTAGTTCAATGTCTGAGAGTCACAACCTTGATTTTTCTGATAATAGTGTTTCTTACTCTATGAAAACATTTGGTGTTGAAACAAGCGCATCATTTCTTGATACAGCTTTTTTTGAATCCAANGAATACAAAAATATAGAGAAGTACTCTAGTCAGGTTGAGAGTATGTTTACTGACGAAACATTTGTTCAAAAAGGAGCAAAGGAAATAAAAACACCAAACTTCTCTACCGCGCTTAATTTTCTATTAGCTGAAGCACGAAAGGGTCAAGGTTTCCAGCGATATAAGGGCTTGGGTGAAATGAATCCAGACCAGCTTTGGGATACAACAATGAACCCTGAGTCAAGAGTGATGCTTAAAGTTAANATTGAGGATGCGATTGCCTCTAATGATGTTTTTACAACCCTTATGGGCGACGAGGTTGAGCCNAGAAGAAACTTTATCGAAGAAAACGCCCTTAAGGTTGATAATCTCGACTTCTAAATTTAAGACTCAAATAACTTGAATTAAATTAATTTGGGTTATGAATTTATTTACTAACGTATAACCTGTATTTGTAAGATAATAACTTTAATTACTTACAAGTGGTAGGGNTATGTCAAAAAAATATCCTGTAATTGCTATAACTGGGTCCTCTGGAGCTGGAACGTCGACTGTAAAAAACGCATTCAATCATATATTTGGAAGGGTTGGTGCTAAGCCGGTAGTTATTGAAGGGGATAGTTTTCATAAGTTTGACCGTGAGCAGATGAAGACTGCAATGGAGCTTGAAGACAAAAAAGGAAACAAGTACTTTAGTCATTTTGGGCCTGAAGCTAATCATTTTGATCTGATTGAACAAACGTTTAAAGATTATAGCGAGAAGGGCCACTGTAAGCGCCGCTACTACATCCATTCTGATGAAGAGGGAGTCCCTTTTGGTAGAAAAGCGGGNGAGTTTACTGAGTGGGAGGATGCTGGCAGAGATAGTGACTTGTTGTTTTATGAGGGCCTGCATGGAGGCNTTAAAGACGGAACTATTGATGTAGCTAAATATGTTGATCTTTTGATAGGCGTTGTTCCTGTTGTTAATCTTGAATGGATTCAAAAGATTCACCGAGACAAGGAACAAAGAGGCTATTCTGCAGAGGCAACCGTTGATACAATTCACAGACGTATGTGGGATTATATAAACTATCTCACTCCTCAGTTTTCAAGAACACATATTAACTTTCAAAGGGTTCCAACTGTGGACACATCAAATCCCTTTATAGCTAGAGATATACCAACACAAGATGAAAGTTTTGTTGTTGTTAGATTTCAAGACCACAATTATTGTGACTTTGTTTATTTACAAGACATGGTGGCAGGCTCATTTATGTCCCGACCAAACACGCTCGTGGTTCCAGGCGGAAAGATGGGTTTTGTAATGGAGTTAATTTTAAGAGAGCAAGTAGAGAAAATGCTTGGTTATTAAGCGGGCTATATTGCGCTCTTAATCCTTCACAACAATATTGATAAGTCTGTTTGGCACAACAATCACCTTGATTATTCGCTTTCCCTCAGTAAACCTTAAAACCTTCTCGTCAGAAAGAGCAGACTCTTCTACCAATTTTTTTTCAGAGNCTAGCGGCACTATTATCTTTGCTCTTAGTTTTCCATTTACCTGCGCTATTAGTTGAACATTTTCTTGAATAAGNGCTGANTCATCAACTTTAGGCCAGCTTGAATTAACTACTGCTTCTGTTCCGCCTAACAAAAACCAAAGGTGGTGACAAACATGAGGCATNACAGGACTGAGACATTTAACCATTATCTCAATTGCCTCTTGCTTAATGGCCAGGCCTTCTTGTGAATCATCAGTATATTTTGACAGTGTGTTGTTTAGTTCCATCATAGCCGCTATTGCGGTATTAAAGGAATGCCGCCTTCCAAAATCATCACCTACTTTCTGTAAGGCAAGGTGAGTTTTTTGACGAATCGATTTTTGCTTTTCTGTAAGGTTTAAGGAGTTTAGCGCTGAAACACTCTCGCCTTTTTTTGTTTCTACAAAACCACTTACAAGACGAAAAAATTTATTTATAAATCTGTGTGAGCCTTCTATTCCAGTGTCTGACCACTCAAGATCTTGTGTTGGAGGTGCTGCAAATAAAATAAAGAGTCGTGCAGTATCTGCCCCATATTTTGAAATCATTTCTTGTGGGTCAACAGTGTTTCCTTTTGATTTACTCATTTTTGCGCCATCTTTAAGCACCATGCCCTGCGTGAGCAGATTGGTAAATGGTTCGCCTGTTTCAACAATACCTTCGTCGCGCAGGAGTTTTGTAAAAAAACGAGAATATAAAAGGTGTAATATGGCATGCTCTATACCCCCAATATACTGATCTACTGGAAGCCAATAATTAGCACGCTCATCTAAAATGGCATTCTTTTGATCGACACAAGTGTATCGTGCAAAATACCAAGAAGACTCAAAGAAAGTATCAAAAGTGTCTGTTTCTCTCTCTGATCCAGCCCCACATTTTGGNCAAGGAGTCTTATAAAAGTCAGGCATTTTTTTAAGTGGTGAGCCAACACCATCTATAGCAACATTTTCTGGAAGCCTAACAGGAAGTTTTTCAAGAGTCTCTGGAACAGCACCACAGGAAGGACAGTTTATTATTGGAATAGGACAGCCCCAATAACGCTGTCTTGAAACCCCCCAATCTCTTAGGCGATAATTTGTTTTCTCTTCGCCCATTTTTAAAGCTGAAAGTTTTTTGCTTATCGCTTTAAANGCCTCATTAAAATCAAGCCCGTTGAACTCCCCAGAATTNATAAGAATTCCTTTTTCAACAAAGGCCGCCTCACTTATATCAACTAACCCGTTTGAGTCTGAAATAACTTCTTGAATAGGAATATTGTATTTGTTAGCAAACTCATAGTCTCTTTGGTCGTGAGCCGGGACGCTCATAACTGCGCCAGTTCCATAGCCCATTAGAACAAAGTTTGCAATCCAAATAGGAGTTTGTTTGCCGGTTAAGGGGTGGATACATGTGAGTCCAGAGTCAACACCCTTTTTTTCCATGGTTTCGATTGCGGCTTCTGCAGTTTCCATTTTCTTGCACTCATCAAGAAACTTTCGAACACGCTTATCATTTCTACCTACTTCTATTGCAAGAGGGTGTTCAGCAGCGATGGCAAGATAGGTAACACCGTACAAGGTATCTGGCCTCGTTGTATAAACCGTGAGTGAAGACGACTTATTGAGTTTAAACTCAATATCGAGACCCACCGATTTACCTATCCAGTTTGTCTGCATCATTCGAACAGCATCAGGCCAACCATCTAGTTTTTGAATGTCTTCTAAGAGCTCATCTGCGTAATCGGTTATTTTCATATACCACTGAGAAATTTCTTTCTTTTCAACAGGTGCCCCCGAGCGCCACCCACAACCTTCAACAACCTGTTCGTTGGCGAGCACTGTTTGATCAACCGGGTCCCAATTTACCACGGCCTTTTTCTTGTAAACTAGCCCTTTTTTAAATAGCTTAATGAAGAACCATTGCTCCCATCGATAGTATTCTGGGTGACAGGTTGCCAGTTCTCGTGACCAGTCATAGCCAAAGCCTAATTCGATTAGCTGATGCTTCATATGGCTAATGTTTTCATAGGTCCATCCNGCAGGNGGGACCTTATTTTTAATGGCAGCATTTTCGGCNGGCAGGCCAAAAGCATCCCATCCAATTGGCTGCATAACGTTTTTACCAAGCATCCTTTGGTATCTTGAAATTACATCNCCAATACTATAATTTCGCACATGTCCCATATGTANCCTTCCAGAAGGATATGGCAACATAGATAGACAATAATATTTCTCTTTTTTTTCGTCCTCTGTAACGACAAAAGAGTTGTTTTTTTCCCAATAATTCTGAGCCTCTTTTTCGATTGCTTTGGCGTTATATTCTTGTTGCATTGTTTGGTTTTAATTTAAGCTTAGTGATCCAACGAGAGCGTTTATATTTTTCAGCCCATGGTTATCCAAATACTGGCTAATCCCGGTATTGATTTCTTGACATATAAGCGGGTCATAAAATAAAGCAGTTCCTATCCCTATTGTGTCTGCTCCTGCAATAATAAACTCAATTGCGTCTTGTGCATTGACTATTCCGCCTTGCCCAATGATAGGCACATTGTGTTTTTTGCTGACTTGGTAAACTTGGTGCACTTTAAGNAGNGCAATTGGTTTTATTGCTGGGCCAGAGAGTCCNCCCTGGTTATTGCCAAGCACTGGCTTCTGTTGTTCTATATCTATTGCCATTCCCATTACTGTGTTTATCACAGNTAAGCCATCACTCCCAGCATCGATACATCGAAGCGCATTTGAGGCAATATCAGTTTGGTTAGGAGAAAGTTTTGTGATAATAGGTTTGCTAGTGTTTTTGCGACAAATTTCTACAACCCTATAGGACATATCAGGGTCGTTTCCGAAAGCAACTCCNCCTTCTTTTACATTTGGACAGGAGATGTTAATTTCAATTGCATCAATATCAGTATCGTCAAAATGCTTAGCTATCTCGCCATATTCCTCAACACTAGATCCAGAAATATTAATAATAAACCTTGTTTCATCTTTATCTAAAGCAGGCAGAATATCTGTAATTACTGAGGTTGTTCCAGGGTTTTGAAGTCCAATTGCATTCAGCATGCCATTTGGAGTTTCGGCAACCCTGTGCGTTTTGTTTCCNAGTCTTGGNTNTAAGGTTGTGCCCTTTAAACAAACNGCACCGACNTCAGAGTTAGTGAAACCCTTGATTCGCGTATACTCTTCTCCAAACCCAACGCATCCTGAAAGCAAAACGATAGGCGAGTTTAGTGCCATCCCACAGAAACTTGTTTTAAGATTATTTTGCATTGTCGACATTATACTTTTATGNTGACTTGGGAGTCACTAACTTCGTCTAAAATGTTGCTATGAATGGAGTTTTTGTTACAGGAAGCAATACAGAAGTTGGAAAAACTACAGTTTCTGTTGAAATAATCAAGCACCTTAGTAAAAAAAGAAAAATCGTTGCAAGAAAGCCCGTTGAAACAGATTGTGAACTCGTTGATGGAAGTTATATTCCAAAGGACGCAGTTAAGCTTAACGAGGCATGTGCATCTGGAGAGAGCTTGAGTCAAGTTTGTCCTTATTGTTTTGAGCTTGAGGCAAGCCCTGAAAAGGCAAGCCTGGTTGAGGGAAGCGCCCTAAATCTTGATGATTTAGTCTGCGCTTGTAATGATGGAGTTGGCGAGAGTTTTGTCTTTGTTGAAGGGGCCGGCGGATTCTACTCGCCGATAGCAGACAAAGCGCTTAATTCAGATCTAGCTGTTCAACTGGGATTGCCCGTTGTTATTGTTGTTAAGGATGAGCTAGGCGCAATAAGCCAAGCTTTATTAGCTATTGATGCTGTGCAAAATAAAAAGCTTAAAGTGGCTTTTGTTGTCCTTAATGAGGTTGAACGTAACACACTTTCAAATCTTGAGGCGCTTCGCTCCTACACCGATGTGCCAGTCCTAAAGTATTCAAAACATAACCCAGAGCCATTTAATTCTAAGGTTGAAAAATTAATCTAGTATCGTAAGGTTTGGGTTTTTGTCTTTTTTTTCAGCGCTAATATCTTTGCTATCAAAAAGCATCCCTTCGCCATTCTCTTGGGCATAAATAGACAAGACGGCCTCACAGGGAACAACAATCTTTTGAGATTTTCCTTGAAACCTTGCTTTAAAATTTATGGAGTCATTGGTAATAAGACGATCAATGGCTGCAGAAGAGCTAATGTTTAAGACTATTTTCCCATGATTATCAAATCCATCAGGAACGGACACGCCAGCACATTTGGCGTTTACTAAAACGTATGGGGTAAAGCTGTTATCCTCTATCCAGTCACAATATGCTCGGATTAAATAGGGAATAACACCAGGCATTTATTTCTAGTTAAAGTCTTTTTCTGCAAAGGTTAGGCTGTCGTGAAACCCTTCTTTTTCAAAAAGCCTATTTGCATAATCCTTGATTGGTTTTGCTTTTTCTCCTAGAGAAATTCCCAAAAGATCAAGCCTCCAAAGAATTGGCGCAATACAAACATCAACAAGCGTCATGGTTTCACTTTTAAAGTAAGGCTTGTGAGAAAATAGTGGAAGAAGCTCTAGTAAGTTTCCATTAAGAGTTTTTCTGGCGGCATCAGCTTCTTTTTTATTTCCATTGAGGATTTTGCCGACAAGCTCATACCAACACCCATCTGCCCTAGTGAAGCGATAGATTAAAAGTCTTTTTTCAGCCTTTTCAATTGGATCAACTGGCAAAAGAGGCGGGAAAGGAAAGCGCTCATCAAGATACTCCATAATAACTGAAAGATCATACAGGACCATCCCTCTGTCAAAAAGAGTGGGAAGTGTCTCGCATGGATTAAGTTCGAGCACCTCTTCTGGCATCTCGTCAAATTTTAGCTCTATGACCTGGCATTCTATTGATTTGTGGGCCATAATAAATCTGACAGCATGAGATTCAAGCTCTTGTGATGCAGAATAAAGTGTTGTTGAGGCTGGATTAGGTTTTGATAGCATAGTTTTTTACCAAATTAAAAAAAAGTCCTTTGCCGTTTTAAGACAAAGGATGTATATGAAAGATTGTATCAGAAATCAGTCGCGAGGTCTCCAAATGCCATATTTGACATCTTTCCAGTACTCTTTTTTGAGTAGATAGACAAGAACAAATAGAATGCCTAAGAATAATAACACCCATTTACCAAGTTGCAACCGTATTAGTTTAGCTGGCTCGCCTACGTAGTCCAAAAAGTTCGTAATATCACGAACACTGTTATCAAACTCTGCCTCAGATTGAGACTCTCTAAGCGACCAAAGCGCATCAGGCATTGAAACATTAGTTAAGACTTTGTTGTTGACTCCAAATATTCTTGACTCGTCATCATAAAAACTTCTTAGATAGGTGTATATCCAGTCTGTTCCTTTTGATCTAGCAACCAAAGAAAGGTCTGGAGGAACGCCGCCAAACCATTTTGCTGCAGCACCTTCAGGCATTGCAGTTGTTATTGTTTCGCCAGTTTTTTCACCAGCAAACATTAAGTTTTGGGCAACGAGTTCATCGCTAAGTCCCAAGTCTTTGCCTATTCGGTTGTATCTCATAAAGCTGATAGCATGACAGCCTGAGCAATAGTTCATGAAAAGTTTTGCGCCATTTTGAAGAGAGGCTGTATCCATTATATCGGTATCAGCATGATCCAGATGAGCCTTGCTTGCAGCTGAGACATTGAACGATAAGATTGACAAGGCAATAGAAAGGGACAGTATTTTTAATTTTTTCATAATCTACTCCGTGACCCTTGCAGGAACTTCTTTTGTTTTGCCAATAGATGTGTACCAAGGCATTAAAATAAAATAAGCAAAATAAAGAATTGTAAAAATACGACCGAGCAATGCATTGGTTGGCGTTACTGGCTGAAGCCCCAGCCATCCAAGCATAACAAAACTGACAACGAAGACACCAAGCGCCCATTTGTAAATAGGACTTCTGTATCGAATTGATTTAACTGGGCTTCTGTCAAGCCAAGGCAACGCAAAAAAGATAACAATGGCCGCGCCCATAGCCAAAACCCCTGGAAACTGAGAACCAAATAATGGCGGTATCGCTCTTAATACTGAATAGAATGGCGTCAAGTACCAAAGAGGGGCAATATGTTCTGGGGTCTTAAGGGGGTTTGCCTCTACAAAGTTAGCATGCTCTAAAAAGTAGCCGTTTAGAGCAGGGGCATAGAAAATCACAGCAGAGAACAACCATAGAAATCCTACAACCACCATGCTGTCTTTAATTGTGAAGTACGGGTGGAATGGAATGCCATCTTTTGGAATGCCATCCTTGTCTTTGTTTTGTTTAATCTCAATGCCGTCCGGATTGTTTGATCCCACATGATGAAGCGCCACCAAATGCAAGAAAACAAGCACAACAAGAATGAGTGGTAATACAATAACATGAAGCGAGAAAAAACGGCCTATGGTGGCATCACCAACAGCGTAGTCACCTAATAGCCAAATTAAAAGATCTGGCCCAATAACAGGCACAGAGCCAAATAAAGAGATAATAACTTGGGCGCCCCAAAAAGACATTTGCCCATAAGGCAGAACATAGCCAAAGAAAGCTTCAGCAGTGAGCACAACATAAAGAATCATCCCCATAATCCAAAGCAGTTCTCGAGGGCCTTTATATGAGCCATAAAGAAGGGCTCTATACATGTGAAGATAAATGATTACAAAGAATGCAGATGCTCCTGTCGAGTGTAAGTAGCGAATAAGCCANCCCCATTCTACATCTCTCATAATATATTCAACTGAGGCAAATGCATTGGCTGCATCCGGCTTAAAGTGCATGGTTAAAAAGATTCCAGTAAGAAGCTGCATTCCAAGCATAAGAATAGCCAGCCCACCAAAGAAATACCAAAAGTTAAAGTTTCTAGGCGTGTAGTATTCCGCTAAATGCTCGTTCCAAACCTTTGAAAGAGGAAATCTTTGATCTATCCAGCTTTGTTTATTTTTCATGCTCTTCTCTTAAGTATTTTTTTGGTCAGTTCCAATACGAATCAGAGATTCGGTGACGTATTGGTAAGGGGGTATAACAAGATTAGTAGGCGCTGGCACTCCAGCATATACTCTTCCAGCAAGGTCAAACTTTGAGCCGTGACACGGACAGTAAAAGCCGCCCTTCCAGCTATCTCCNCCCAAATCAGATGCCCCAGGCTCAGGCCTGTAGGTTGGCGAACAGCCAAGGTGTGTNCAAACACCAACAATGACCGCAACACTCTCTTTGTTTTTAATAGAGCGAAAATTTGAAGTCACATAGTCTGGCTGTTGGTTTTTAGAATTNCCAGTTCCGTCAGGATCAGCAAGACGANTAATTAGGTCTTTTGAGTTTAGGGACTCTAGTGCATTTTCATCGCGNTTAAAAATCCAAACGGGCTTTTTACGCCATAAAACACGAACAAGTTGGCCGGACTCCAGTTTAGAAATATCGACATCAACAGGCGCTCCAGCGGCTTTTGTTTTAGCAGAAGGCTTCCACGTTGATAAGAAAGGCCAGGCTACAAAGCCAACACCAACTGCGCCAACAACCCCTGTTGCATTAGTTAAGAAGCGCCTTTTCTTTAGGTCAATAGTTTGTTCAGACATAANAATGATCTATGATGTTAAGATAAAAAACCGCACNATTATAATGTAAACGACTGATATTTAAAAGCAAAAATGATTCAACCTTACTAGTATTTTTTTTCATCAACCCTGATGACTAAAGATTTTGCTCCAGAAAGCCCTTCAATTTTTTTTATGATTGTGAGAAGTAGTTTTTTTTGTCTTTGAGCNCGATAGGCAACAGAAGGGTTTTTGGCTACGAGAAAAACTTTTTGGTCATCAACAAGAGAGAGCGACAGGCCACTTAGCTCNGAGGGAAGTTGAGACTGAAATGCAGAATTAAAGCGATTNTGTGACTTGGCCTTTTCAAACATTTTGCCTAGTTTGCCTGCAGCNTTAAAATTTGTAGGGTTTTCTTTTGTTTTATCTTGCATATATGAGAAAATACCACAGTTTTGTCAACTAATGTTTCGTTCTTCCATGAGTATTATAAATAATGTTTTATCAAAAGTTTTAGGGTCGCATAATGACCGGCTAATTAAAAAGTACAATGGCCAGGTCAACAAGATCAACTCGCTGGAAGATCAAATGAGTTCATTGAGTGACAATGATTTGTCAGCGATGACCGAAAAGCTCAA
>PASI01000010.1 GCA_002711905.1 Thiotrichales bacterium | reverse complement strand
AGATCTTGAGGCTTGGGAATCGAGTGTTCAAAAAAATACTAAATTATTTCTCTTAGAAACGCCATCGAACCCCTTAGGGGAAGTCGTTGACATAAAAAAACTTGCAGTTATTTCAAAGATGAATAATATTGTTTTGGCAGTTGATAACTGTATTATGTCGCCAGCTCTTCAGAAACCTTTATCTTTGGGTGCAGATCTAGTCATTCATTCAGCGACAAAATATATTGATGGACAAGGAAGATGCCTTGCTGGTGCAGTTGCTGGGAAAGGTTCAATTATTGATGATATTGGCTCTTTTACGCGAAGCACTGGGCCCACCTTGAGTGCCTTCAATGCCTGGATTGTTCTCAAAGGATTAGAGACTCTCGACCTTAGAATGCGGGCTCATTGTGAAAGCGCTATGAAGCTTGCAAACTGGCTCGAGAGTCAGACATTTGTTGATAAAGTTCACTATGTTGGCCTGAATAACCATCCACATCATAAAGTTGCTTCAAAACAGCAATCAGGTTTTGGTGGTATTGTCTCCTTTGAAGTTAAAGGTGGCAGAAAAGAGGCATTTAGACTCATTAACAACACCAAAATGATTTCAATTACTGCAAATCTTGGTGATACTAAAACGACTATTACTCATCCTTCAACGACAACTCATGTAAGGCTTACGGATGAAGANAAAAGACAATCGCATATCACTGAAAATCTTATCCGTATCTCTGTTGGATTAGAAAATGTTGAAGATATTATTGCTGACCTTAGGCTTTAAGTTGAATTTTAAGCGTAATTTAATTATGTTAAAATTTATTTCAAACTTGATATTTCAAACACTATGAAGCAAAACAGCTATTCCTATGAAGATTTAATCCTGTGTGGCAAAGGAGAATTGTTTGGACCTGGAAACGCTCAACTCCCTCAACCACCAATGCTAATGTTTGATCGTATTACAGATATTAGTGAAAATGGTGGCGATTATGGCAAGGGAGGGATGACTGCTGAGCTTGATATTAATAAAGATTTATGGTTTTTTGACTGTCACTTTAACGATGATCCCGTTATGCCTGGATGTCTTGGTGTAGATGCAATGTGGCAATTGGTTGGATTTTATCTCGGATGGTTAGGTGGTCCAGGAAGAGGACGCGCGCTTGGCTCAGGGCAAATTAAATTTACCGGTCAAGTACTCCCAACGAGTAAGAAGGTCACCTATAACATTAGCCTTTCTCGAGTCATCGCAAGAAAACTTTATATGGGTATCGCTGATGCCACTATGGAAGTCGATGGAAAAACTATTTATGAAGCAACAAATCTAAAAGTTGGCTTGTTTACTGATACTTCAGCATTCTGATGAATAGAGTAGTTGTCACTGGCATGGGTATTGTTAGCAGCTTAGGTGCTAACAAGTCTGAAGTTCTAGAATCTCTTAAGTCAGCAAAATCTGGCATTGAGTTCAGTGAAAAATATTCAGAAATGGGCCTCAGATCTCATGTGCACGGCTCTATTCCTGAAATTGATACAAGTGATGTTATAGATCGAAAAATGCTTCGATTTATGGCTGATGCCGCGATCTATAATGCGATAGCACTTGACGAGGCAATTAAAGAGTCTGGCCTTAGCCAAAATATGGTCTCTCACGAGAGAACCGGTTTAATTATGGGCTCTGGTGGTGCTTCAAATCAAAATATCGTTGAATCAGCTGACATTTTACGAGAAAGAGGTATCAAAAGAGTTGGGCCTTATCGTGTTCCAAGGACTATGGGCTCTACAACATCNGCATGCCTTTCTACGCTATTTAAGATTAAAGGAATTAATTACTCTATCAGCTCAGCTTGCTCAACTAGCGCACACTGTATAGGTAATGCGATGGAACAAATTCAACTCGGCAAGCAAGANGTTGTGTTTGCAGGGGGTGGAGAAGAACTAGACTGGTCTCTGACTATGTTGTTTGACGCAATGGGAGCCCTTTCTTCAAAATATAATGACTCTCCTGATAAGGCCTCTCGTGCATTTGACGCTGACCGTGATGGATTTGTTATTTCAGGGGGTGGCGGTGCNCTTGTTCTTGAATCTTTGGATCATGCNCANGCGAGAGGAGCAAATATTATTGCTGAACTAGTTGGCTATGGNGCAACCTCTGATGGTTATGACATGGTGGCGCCATCCGGTGAAGGCGCAAAAAGATGTATGGAAATTGCAATTGAAGGCATCAANGGTCCAATCGATTATATTAATGCTCATGGAACATCAACCCCTGTCGGAGACGTTAAAGAGCTAGGTGCAATTAAAGAAGTATTTGGTGATGGCACAATCCCGCTTGTTGGATCAACAAAATCTCTATCAGGTCATGCATTAGGCGCTGCTGGTGTCAACGAATCAATCTACTCACTCTTAATGCTTCAAAATNACTTTGTTACCGAATCGGTTAATATTGAAAATCTTGACGATGAAGCAACAGGGGTACCTATCGTAAGAGAAACCAAAAAAGTACANCTGAACCGAATACTTTCAAATAGTTTTGGCTTTGGNGGAACGAACGCGTGTCTTGTTTTTGAAAAGTTTAACGAGTCAAACTAATTAAGGTCTAGCATCGATTTCTTTTTTCTCTTTTTCCGAAGGAAGCATGTCTTCCTTTGAAATTCCTAGTGCTAGGATCATTGAACTAGCAACATAGATAGATGAATATGTTCCAATTAAAACTCCAATCAATAATGCACCAGCAAAACTATGGATCACTTCACCACCTAGATAAAATAANGCAAAAAGTACGAGTAAAGTTGTTAAAGAGGTCATTAATGTTCGTGATAGGGTTTGATTAAGCGCTTCATTCACAATAGGCATTGGCTCAANCTTTCGTGTTGAAAGAAAATTTTCTCTAATTCTATCGAAAACAACAATCGTATCGTTAAGAGAGTAACCAATTACAGCAAGAATTGCTGCTAAAACAGTCAAATCAAATTCAATTTGTAGAATTGAAAAAACGCCAAGCGTGATAATCACATCGTGAACAAGAGCCGCTATAGAACCTAGAGCAAATCGATACTCAAATCTAAATGCAACATAAATCAGGATACCTATGAGTGCATAAAGCATTGCAAGACCACCGTCATTCGTTAATTCTTCGCCGACTTTTGGACCAACAAACTCAACCCTTCTAACATCGATACCATCACCCAGCATTCTAATGATTGAAGAACTAAGCTTCGCACTTGAAACTTCCTGGGGTTCAAGCTGAATTAATACTTCAGTATCTGAACCAAAATATTGTACATTAGTCCCCTTAAAATCACCCTCTGAAAGTTTAAAACGAATATCTTCAAGGTCAGCTGTTTTTTCATAGCCTAGCTCTATCAATGTTCCACCCGTAAAGTCAATACCAAACTTGAGTCCTTGAAAACTTAATGAAGCAATTGAGACTATTAATAAGATAGCAGAAAAAATCATCGCATACTTTCGCTTGCCAACAAAGTCAATCACAGGAATATTTAATGATCTGAGACTCATATTGCCAACTCCTCAATTTTTTTACCGCCATAGATAATATTTATAACTGCTCTGGAAACAATAATGGCAGTAAACATTGATGTAATAATTCCAATCGATAGGGTTACAGCAAAACCTTTAATTGCTCCCGTACCAAAACTAAATAACACGATGGATGCAATTAGAGTTGTGATGTTAGCATCAGCAATTGTTAGCAATGCCTTTTCATAGCCAGCAGAAATAGCCTTTTGGATATTTTTTGTAGCTTTAAGCTCTTCTTTTATACGCTCAAATATTAATACATTTGCATCAACTGCCATACCAACAGTTAAGACGATTCCAGCTATACCAGGCAACGTGAGGGTGGCTTGAATTATGGATAGAATAGACACTATTGTAATCAAATTAATTGTTAATGCTAGATTTGCAACGAGACCAAAAACGCGATAACGCCAGCCCATAAAAATGAGGACTAAAGCAAAACCAACCAGAACAGAAATAAGACCTTTTTGAATATTATCAGCGCCTAAACTTGGGCCAATTGTTCGCTCTTCAATAATTTCAACGGGTGCCGAGAGGGAGCCAGCCCTCAAGAGTAGAGCAAGATTTGTTGCTTCTCTAGAACTATCTAAACCAGTAATTTGGAAGCGATTAGAAAAAGTTCCTTGTATAGTCGCAGCATTGATAATATCCTGGGTTTTGCTTCGCTTTTTGACAGCGACGCCATCCTCAATAACTGTTTCAACCTTGTTTTCAATAAATACAACTGCCATTCTGTAGCCTAGAAACTCCTTGGTGGTTTCCAACATAGATCTTCCGCCAGAACTATCCAAAACTATGCTGACACTTGGCTGATTGTTTTTATCCATACTTGAAGAGGCATCATTTATATTTTCTCCAGTCGTTATTACATTAGTTTTAAGAAGTAAAGGTCGTCCATCTTTAAACTTATAGAGTTTTGAACCTGTCGGTGTTTTTCCAGACTGTACTGCGGTTTGTACATCATTTTTTTCATCAACCATTCTAAATTCAATTGTTGCAACCGCACCTAAAATTTCTTTTGCTCTTGCAGTATCTTGGACTCCTGGCAACTGAACAACAATTCTTTCTGCTCCTTGTTGTTGAATGATTGGCTCAGCAACCCCTAACTCATTAACACGATTACGAAGTGTTGTAATATTTTGTTGGAGTGCTCCAGCTTTAGCAGCTGTTTGTGCACTTGAAGAAATTTCAAGAATCAGCTCTAATTCTTGTTCACCACTTTCAGCAATAATTAAATCAGGTAAATCTTTTTTTATAAGTTTTTTTGCTTCATTTTTAAGCTCTTTAGTTTTAAAACTAACAACAAGATTATCATCCTCCTTGCGAATTTTTTTATAAAGTTTATCTTTACGAAGAGCTGCTCTTAATTCATTATAGTAGCGATCAACAGCCATCGAAGTCACTGCTTGCATATCCACCTCAAGTAGAAAATGAACACCGCCTCTAAGATCAAGCCCTAAAGACATTGCTTTACCACCTAAACTTGAAAGCCATTGCGGAATTGAAGGTGCAAGATTTAGGGCAACAACATAATTCCTACTTAATGAGTTCCTTAACAAAGCCTTCGAAGTTAGTTGAGATTTAGAATCACTAAACCTAATTAAAACATTATTGTTTTCAATTGCTGCAGATTTATAGTCAATATTATTCTCTGAAAGGGTCTCATTAATGCTTTTCAAGTCTCTTTCTTGAACATCATAGTCACCAGTACCTGTAATTTGGATCGCTAAGTCCGATCCATATATATTAGGTAAAGCGTAGAGAGTTGAAATAAATAGAAAAAATACAATCAATGCATTTTTCCATCCTGCGTAATGATTCATAGAAGCTTATTTATAGTTATTTTTCTTTTTTCTCAGTTAATTTGGCTTTTGAGCTAGGCTTAGTCATAGGCTTGGCACTACCTTTAGGCATTTTTTGATTGATGCCTTGCTTTTGAACTTTAACTGAAACACCTGAGGCAATTTCCAATTCAGCAAAAGATTCATCGACAGCTCTAATTTTTCCAATGACACCGCCATTAGTTACAACTTCGTCACCTTTTTTCAAGGCTTTAAGCAGGATTTTNTGATCTTTAGCTCTTTTTTGTTGTGGTCTGATAAGTAAAAAATACATCAGCACAAACATTGCTATCAGAAAGAGTTCTGGTGGTAAATTCATATTTCACTCCAAAAATTGTAAAGGGGTTATTTTATCTTAGTTAGGCCACCCATGTAGCTCTGTAAGACTTTTGGTATTGTGATACTTCCATCAGCATTTTGATAATTTTCAATCACTGCAACNAATGTCCTACCAACTGCAAGACCAGATCCATTGAGTGTATGCAAAAACTCAGATTCATTCGTTTCAGGGTTTTTCCATCTGAGCTGCATTCGTCTCGCTTGGAAGGCCTCGAAACAAGAGCAAGAAGAAATCTCACGATATGCATTTTGACCTGGCAGCCATACTTCTAGGTCATAAGTCTTTGCTGCTGAAAAACCAAGGTCTCCTGTACAAAGCACTACTTTACGATATGGAAGCTCTAACATNTGCAAAATGCCTTCTGNGTCANATGTTAACTCTTCAAGAATTTTGTATGATTCTGAAGGTTTTGAAATTTGTACTAGTTCAACTTTCTCGAACTGATGTTGACGAATTAATCCTCTTGTATCTTTTCCATAGGAGCCAGCCTCNGATCNNAAACAAGGNGTNTGAGCAACAAANTTNACTGGCAAGTCAGATTCTTTCAAAATCGANTCTCGAACAATATTTGTAACAGGAACTTCTGCTGTAGGAATCAAATATAAAGCTCTTGCNTCTCCCTCCTCNCCATGGAGATGCGTTTTNAATAAATCTGCCTCAAATTTAGGCAATTGTCCTGTACCCATCAAGGAATCCGAGTTAACTAGATATGGGGCATAAGTCTCCGTATATCCATTTTGTTCAGTGTGATGATCCAGCATAAACTGAGTCAGGGCGCGCTGAAGCTTTGCCAGCTTACCAGTAATAACTACAAACCTTGAACCAGAAATCTTGGCTGCTGCAGCAAAATCTATTCCATGCATCTCACCAATATCGACATGATCCTTAGGCTCGAAGTCTAATTTTGCTGGTCCTTTTTCTGGCCAGCTGAACACTTCATCATTGTCATCTTCAGAGTCGCCCTCTGGCACTGAAGGATGAGGGATATTTGGTATTGATAAAACTATCTCACTGATTTCCAACTGGATTCCATGTAATTGAGCTTTTGCATCATCCAGCTTTTCACCAAGCTCTGATACTTCCTCTAAAAGGGGCTCAATATTCTCTCCACTAGCTTTTGCTTGACCTATAGATTTTGATTTGGTGTTTCGTAAATTTTGTAATTCTTGAGTTTGAACTTGAATGATTTTTCTTTGCTCTTCGAGTGCATTGAATTCATCAACTTCAAAAGAAAAATTTCTTCTTTTGAGCTGCTCAACAACAAAATCTATATTCCCTCTTAAAAGCTTACTTTCTAGCATGATATTAAGTTAAATTATTTTGCATAAATTATACTATGTACCGGTCTGAAGAAGGTCTTTATAGTATTGCATCAGTCTCTGATAGTTAGCTTAAGGTCACTGTATCTTAATATTGATACTTAATTTCTAAATTAACTCTCTGATAATTGTCTAATACTGCAAAAGCACGATTATCTTTGGCATTAATATAAGTTCCACTGAATGATGCCAGCCAATGGTCATTTATATCCCAATCAAGAGTTGCAGAACTCAGTGAAAGGTCATTGTTTGAGGAGATTACATTTGATAATCCCCATTTCCAATCAGAATCACNAAATTTATCACTNACGCTNNCNANATAGNTCATATTNTTTNNTTTTGCNCTAACNCNNACACCTANNANTGNNGGNGTNAAATANTCNTNGNCATAATCNAANAGATACTGAGAGTTAACAGAAAATAACCATTGTCTGTCATTTTNTTGAATATCAAAGGCNAGGTCCCAGTCAATCCTATCTACTTTGATAAATTGATCCGNACGATTATGCTGCACATTATGCTTATAAGCGACATCAAATTTAAGTAAATANTNCTCAAATGCTTTGTTCATTCCAAANCCCAATAATTGATATGGCGTTGCATAAGCNACNCCATCACTGAGGTTTNTAAGNGCATCGTTNGGAACTAATTGACCTGCATAAAAAGCCATATCACTTCCTTCAGAGCTTATTCCATANCGAACCCCAAACTCATCGTAGGTGCCATTTTTTAGTAGCAAAAGCGTGCTCTTTGATACCTTAGGATTTGTATTGTAAAAAAAGCTTAAATCACTATTATCAAAATAACGAGTGGCAACCAAAAACCATTGAGGAATCATCGAGGGATCTGTTAATCCTCCAGATGGATTTATTACATCAAGTGCNCCACCTTCAAGCTCACCCCATCCAATGGTATATCGCCCTATCTTAGTGCTCCAATCATCAAAACTAAACTGTAAAAAAGCTTTTTCTACTTCCAAATCACTTTTTTCAGTTGAATAATTACTGTCACTTGGCCAAAATTTTGTTGCCTTTATTTCAACCTCACCATAGCCTGAATCTGAAACAGACCCACTAGTACCGAAACTAATTTCTGTTCTTTCTTTAGAGGTGCTGTAGTTACTAGCAGGGTTAAAGCCCCATTTCTGATTAACCTCAAGATCTAACCAAGCAAGCGGTTTCTCATTATTAGTCTCCTCATCGCTAAAGATATCGCTATCATCAGACCACTCGTCAAATTCAGATTCAGACTCATCAAAAATAACATCATCATCAAAAAATGAGTCGTCTGCATTTAGGTTTAAGCTAGAGGTAAAACAAAGCAGTATTATAATAAACTTAATATTNAATAATTTTATCAACATCCTAATTCTTACTTAGCTTGCTTTCGTAAGTCTTTTAAGTATTTCTCTCTAAAGGCCTGATCAGTGAGTGCTCTTTGAGTTAAAAAGTCTTCTTTGATATCCATATCAAAGTTGATTGCTTCTAGCTTCATATTTGTAAGCCTATTGCTGACAGTATTAAAAAATGTCAAACTTCTACCTATCCAAACGTCATTAATTTTTTCAACTTTACCAACCTCAAGTTTTTTGATTGGATTATTGTATTTATCAAACATCTGAATCTTTAAGCTGATGAACCTTTCAGTATCAATCCAACTTTGAGTTTTNCCATAACTACTCTTACTGAGTCTATGAGGCTTTGGTGTTGACTCAATAACAGCAACTTCACGCCCTCTAAACTTGCCCTGCTCTAAGAGTTCATAAGTGTAGTCATCAAGTTTTCCAGTTTCCTGGTCCTCGGTAGTCATTTCAGTTCCGAAAATACTGGCAGACTCGGTTTCCTCATCATCACTATTTCTAACACTAATCCTTTTAACCTTTCCTAGTGCCGATAGATATAACCATGTCTCATTATCTCTGTCGCTATCATCATAGCTAAAAGAAAGCATACCAATTCCCTTTTCACTTGCTGGTTCGAGAATGATAGCGACGCTCTTAGTATCTTTGTTGTCTTCGCCCGTATTTATTTGTGCATTTTCAACTAACTTGATGCGTGGCTTCTCAGCACACTTAATCTTTCCATCCTTNTTGCCATATTTACAGGTAGTCAACTTCATTCGTGTAAAGGCAGAGTCAGTTGATTTTCGAGACTCTTCATCAACTCTTTCCATAATTTCTCTGGCNCTTAAATCNGTTTCTGCAATNGAATACGAACTCACTAAAGCCATACAAAAGCTTATTAAAACTATAAAGAGCTTTGAGTTCAAGTTATTAGTCATTAGTTTCTTCATTTTGCAACCTCTATAAAATTTAAATCNTCTTCAACATCTTTTTGTCCAAATTTTGGCTTGAATATCATAATAAGAGCAGGAAAGAACAATAAGTCACACAGCAGTGCAACAAAAATTGCCAAAGAGCCAAAACCACCAATTTTAGCCAAACCTAAATAGTCACTAAAAGTAAGCATAAAAAATCCACAACCCAGTATCAGCGTTGTAAATGTAACTGCCTGACCAACTTCTTTAATCGTTTCAACTAAGGCGATCTTCATATTGTGATTNTGTGCAAGTGACATTCTGTAATGACTTATAAAGTGAATTGTATCGTCAACCGCTATACCAATAATTAAAGGAGCAATCATTAGCGTATCTGTATCCAGCGAAATCCCAAGAAGCCCCATCAATCCAAATGCCAATGTTGCTGGAATAAGATTTGGAACAATCGACATAACACCTGCTTGCAAGGAGCCAAGTGTCACCATCAAAAGTAGGCTAATCACAATAGCTGCTATTGCCAAGCTCTTGAACTGATTCTTACTGATGTCATCTGCAAGCCTCATCATAAGAGCGAATGATCCAGTAATTTGAACCTTAAGCTCTGGATAGCTTGCAGTTAGTTTGTTAAACTCGTTATTTATGTCTTTCTGAATCTCATCAAAAAACTCTTTGTATTCATTTGAGCCTGCGTTCCTTAACTGGACACTAATATGACTCTTACTAAAGTCATCGCTCACTAGTGCCCTTCTTTCTTCAGGATTAGAACTATTAAATAGGTAAAGCAATTGAGATACTGCAATCTGACTATCCGGAATAGTTCTAAAATCTTCTGAACTTTGCATTATGGCATGGGTATCTTTGACAAGGTCTGCAAGTGAATTTGTTCGGATAATATATTCACTATAGCTTGCTTCAATTTTATTCTGAAGTCTATCCATTGAGTTCAATACATCGGGGTCCATTATTCCATCTGATCTAGCGGTATCAACGACTATGACCATATTTCCAGTGCCCATCATATTTTCATCAACAATGTCGTATGCCTGGCCAATCGGCACATCATCTGAATAGAGCTCAACCAGATTAGAGTCGATTTTGACTTGTGTTGCACCATATAAACAAACTATAAATCCGCCAACAAATATAACAGCGACCAAATATCTAAAACGCTCTACAAAAGCTGGAATCTTATTCAGTAATGGCTGAAGCCAGTCTGCACTTAAGAGCCAGGCCAGGCCAATTTTTTTTGCTCCAATTAATAAAGGCTTAGCAAAAAAACATAAGACACTTAATACTTTAGATTTCATGAAAAATGCTGCAGCCTTAATACCGGATTTTTTGTTTTCATCTGATTGGCTTATTTTTTTGACTTGCATCGGATGCCAGTAATTTAATAAAACTGGCAATAAATAGATTGTGTATAGGAAAGCAAAAAAAACGCCTGCTGCAGATGAGAAACCAAATTGAACAAACATAGGCATCCCCGTTACAGCCAATGAAGACATACCTGCCATCGTTGTAATGGTTGTTAGGAGTATAGGGACTCCAGTCTTGCCATAAGCTTTTGATAACGCTTCCTCATGCTCTTCTCCATCTCGCCTAAAAAATAAGTAGGAGCTCATGACATGGACACAGTCTGCTACGCCTACTGCGATAACAAGCATTACTGTTAGAGCAATCAATGTTGTCGATGCCAAATTTAACCAACTCAGTCCTCCAATCACAAACAATATACTAAGTCCTATTGCAAGCTGGGGTAGCACAACAGCGCTCGCTGATCGAAACAATGTCCAAAGAAGGAGGTTAATAATTACTACCATCCCTACTAATAGAAATGCAGCTTGAATCATAGTATCCATAGCCAAGGCAATCATTGCGGAGTTTCCAATTGGATAAAAATTAAATTGCTCAGTCATTTTTGGCTGTTCAATTATCGCGGTAATTGCCTTCATGAATGGCAGATAAAGCGCTGGCTCATCGGACTGATATTCAATTTTTTGTATTACAGCGCTATCATCTATGCTTGAATCAAAATCATCACTCCAGTCATCATCAGAAAGAAGAGAGAAGTCATCCTCTTGCTCTTGAACTACTGGAATAGCGCCAAAATCAGTTTTGATTGAGATTGCACCATATCGGTGATCTTTTGAAAACATAAACAGCTCAAGACTTGGCTGATCATCTGCCTCTGAGCCGATTGCACTCAACATATTAGTGTCACTTGGGATTTTTTTAGGAACTAAACGAGGAGAACTTAAGACATCATCTTCATTTTTCTGAATTCGAATATTTGATAAGGACTGAACACGTTTAATATGAGTTAGTGATTCAACAATATCTGGAGTTAATCCATACTGATCCAGCCAAACATCGGTAGTGATCTGCTCATAGTTATCCAGGACCTCTGTTATCTCCGAGACTAAAGTGAGCGATTTATTTGAGAAGACATCTCCGTCTTTTGCCTCATAAACAATGAAAAGACCATCATCACTACCAAATTGATCGCGGAATTCATCCAACGCCTCGATTGCCGGATCAGATTCACTAAACCACACATCAAAAGAAGTATCTAACACAAAACGTGAGGCGCCATAACCCATGAAAATAGTTGACATTAATGCAACTATTAGAACGGCATTACGATAAGGGATAAGCTGCGAAGGCACCTTTGCAAAATACTTATTGAGATACAGTAATAGATTCTTCATAATAAAGTTTGGAGTGCCGGCTTATATTATATCTATTTGTTCCTTAAAAGATTTAATTCAAGAATTAATTTCAACTATTTTTTTGCCAGTAAATTAGGCCTTGAGTATTAATTTTAACGTCGAGACTTAACCTCTCTTCTACAAAATTTTTATCACTCACCCCAATCTCATTAAGTCCTTTTAGAAAATAGTCCATCATTTTTTTATAAATGATGGATTCTGCATCCTTTTTGTCTGCATACTTTATTGCTAAGTCACTTACAAAGTGGATACTCTCCGTTAACTGCCTTACCACTCCTTGGGTTGGTTTGATGGCTGAAAAGTGAGTTAAGCAGACCCGTTCTGGATCAAACTCCATAATTCGATTGATGCTTTGAATGAGCGCCTTTGGATCAAACTGAACAGGGCTTGTACTTGGCAAAATATATATTTGGCCGTCACGATCAAGGTCGCGATAGGAGATTCCAAAGGTATCGCCAGTAAACATAGACTTTGTTGCCTTGTCCCAAACACAGAAATGATGTCTTGCGTGTCCTGGAGTGTCAATAAACCTGAGCTCTCTTCCATCAAAATCTAAAACAAAGTTATCTTCCGCCTCAATCACTCTATTGGCATCTATTGGAATGATTTCACCGTAATATTCNTTNAATTTNTCTTCNCCNTANACNGCCNTNGCGCCNGCAANAAGTTTATTGGGGTCAATTAAGTGACGAGCGCCTCTTGGATGGACTACTAAAGTTGCATTTTGACATTGCTTCATGAGTTCACCAGCCCCTCCCGCATGATCAAGATGGACATGTGTCGGAATAATGTAGGATACCTCTGAAAAACTTGAGTCATTATGAGCAAGAGCCTCTTCAACGAGAGGAACACTATAATTACTGCCAGTTTCAATAATGGCAAACTTATTGTTCTGTCTCAGAAGATATATTGCTGCGAAATCTTTACTATAGTANCCNGAATCAATCACATAAATCCCATCCACAACAGTCGTTATATTTGCACTAATAGTCATAACTCTTAATGATAAATTTTTTATTTCAACTTGATGTATTTTACTAGAATATAGCCAGATAAAAAAATACCCCGCCTTATGAAAGGTCGGGGTATTTTGAATAAAAGCCTAGCAATGTCCTACTCTCACATGGGGAGACCCCACACTACCATCGGCGCTNNNTNGTTTCACTNCTGAGTTCGNNATGGGATCAGGTGGNTCCTANACTTGCTATTATCACTAAGCAAACTGCTTACTTGATTTAAGTTAGTACTTTAATCAAGCGAATTAAAAAGTTTTTATACCATAGAGGTATAACAAAATGGATAAAGTAAAGTTTATAAGGCATATTGCCTGTTGACACAACAACATCTCCAAATATCTTGGGTGTTATATGGTCAAGCCTCACGATCAATTAGTACTAGTTAGCTTCATACA
>PASI01000009.1 GCA_002711905.1 Thiotrichales bacterium | reverse complement strand
CCATTAACTGCAGCAGCAGGTACAGCCATAATCGTGTCTACACAACCACTTACAAGCAATGCTAAAACAGCAATAAATAATAATCTTAACTTCATTTTTAAAACTCCTTCAAATATTCGAAATTTCATTATAAAGTACTTTAAATTACTTATCCAATCAAATTTAAGATTTTATTGTGTTCTGAAAATTATCCTAATATTTTGGATAAAGGGCGTATATTGAACTGTTAATTTAATAAATTGATGTTAATCATGAATACTTACCACTTTAAAACCTTAACACTAATAATGCTCTTTTGCAGTCTTTGCGCTAACGGATCTAATTTATCTGATGATGCTAGAGACCGAGGTATCAATGAAACTTGCTATTCCTATCTAAGTCAAATAGAAAAATCATATAATTTGAATGGATTAAACGTTACATTTGCTCACCCTGAGAATCCTTCTGTGTTACCTTCACTTCATGTCTCCTCTCAGAGATATAACAATGGATCCTCATCGTTCTCTGCTACTTTGATACCTGAGGGAGAATACTGCTATCTTTCTACAGTTATAGTGACCGCCATTAATAACCAATCTTGCTCTGANATTGCACAAATAAAAGCTNAAANTGAAAATCTTCAATTATCAAGCTATGCCGATGGNNCATATATTATTCTAACTCCTACTGATNACTCTTNTCANACCATACTAACTGCNTCAGGTGAAAATGCCTGCACCATGACTGAAGCGCGAATGATGTGGCCTGGAAGATAGTTTTTTTTTTTGATTTAGGTTAGCACTTTGACTTAATCCAAAAATTCATCAATATCACATTAANAAAGTTTTTTATTTATATAATATNACTAGTTAATCATTTTTTAATTCAAGGAAAAAATATGCAAAGAATATTCTTATTTTTACTGACTAATATTGCCATTATGGTCATTTTAAGTATTACTCTTAGAATTCTTGGAGTAGAAAGCCTTCTCATGCAAAATGGAAGTGACTTAAATATCAATGCTCTTGTNATTTTTTCTGGCGTTTTTGGCTTTGGTGGTGCCTTTATCTCTCTTGCGATTTCAAAATGGATGGCNAAACGAATGACGGGCGCAACTGTTATTGCTACTCCAAAAAATAACATAGAGAAATGGCTCATTGAAACAGTAAAAAAACAATCTGAAATTGTTGGCATTAAGATGCCNGAAGTTGCTATTTTNCCNTCAAGTCAAATGAATGCNTTTGCCACTGGNGCCAGTAAAAATAATGCTCTAGTAGCCGTTTCACAGGGACTGCTTGATAATATGACTCAAGGTGAAATTGAAGCAGTGGTTGGACATGAGATGAGTCATGTTGCTAATGGAGACATGGTGACNCTTACCCTTATTCAGGGNGTTGTTAACACCTTCGTGATATTTTTCTCTAGAGTTATTGGGCATGTTGTCGACCGAGTCATCTTAAAAAACCAACGTGGCTATGGAATTGGATACTTTGTCACAACCATTTTTGCCCAAGTAATTCTGTCAATTCTAGCCAGCATCATTGTTATGTATTTTTCCCGTAAAAGAGAGTATATCGCTGATACCGGTGGCGCAGATTTAGCGGGTCATCAAAACATGATTAATGCACTAAAGCGTCTTGGTCAGAGAGAGCCAGAACCCTTGCCCGAACAATTAGCAGCATTTGGTATTGACGAAAAACCAAAGACAGGATGGCGACAACGATTATCATCACATCCACCAATTGAAGACAGAATAAAGGCTTTAGAGAAAAGAGCACTTCAATCTAAATAGCTTATGTCTATCTCAATCAAATTGCCAGACCAAGTTGAAAAGATGCGCGTAGCTGGAAAGCTTGCATCTAGTGTACTTGAGATGATAGGTGAGCATGTTAGAACAGGCGTTACAACAGAGAAGCTTGATCAAATTTGTCATGACTACATAGTAAACGACTTAGATTCAATTCCTGCGCCCCTTAATTACAATGGCTTCCCAAAATCGATATGTACCTCTGTTAATAATGTGGTTTGTCATGGAATACCGAGCGAAAAAAAACTCAAAAAAGGTGACATCATAAATATTGATATTACTGTCATCAAAGACGGCTTTCATGGCGATACATCAAAAATGTTTATCGTTGGAAAGCCTAGTGTTAAAGCCATGAAAATATGTAATGTCGCCAGAGACTCTATGATGCTTGGTATTGACAAAGTAAAGCCTGGTATTCACTTAGGTGAGATTGGAAAGGTTATAGGCACCTATGTCCATAGTAAAAACTGCTCTGTCGTCAGAGATTATTGTGGTCATGGCATTGGTGAGGTTTTCCACGAACTCCCACAAGTGATTCATTACGATGATGGCAAAATATCTCAAAGCCCTATTCTTGAGCCTGGAATGACTTTTACTATTGAGCCAATGGTAAATTTAGGTGGGTATGAGGTCATTACATCAAGAATTGACGGCTGGACAGTAACCACCAAAGATCGATCGCTTTCAGCTCAGACTGAGCATACAATTTTAGTGACTGAAAACGGCTATGAGATTCTAACACTTCGAGAGGAGGAGCTTAATTAAAAACCTCGTTATATTAAGCTCTCGAGTTTCAAATTGACAATACAGCTTGTGTTAAAATAACCCTTTTTTAGGATTTACCTTTAAGTTCAGTGAAGCGCTTAAGAAATTACTTTATATCCGGGCTTTTATTTTGGATTCCACTTGCACTAAGTGTACTCCTTATCAAGTTCTTTTTAGAAGTTGTCGATAACCTTGTCCCAAAGAGACTTCTGCCTGAATCTCTGCTCAATNTAGATACCACTATTCCAGGCTCTGGAATTGTTTTAGTTATTCTAATTATCCTCATTACTGGAGCTGTTGTTTCAAACATCTTAGGTCGCAAACTCCTTGACTTATGGGAACGCGCGTTAAATAAAATACCCGGCTTTAGAAATATATATAACGCACTAAAAAAAATATCCTCTACTGTTTTTAACACTTCAAGTGATAGCTTTAGAAAAGCATATTTGATTCAATATCCAAGCAAAGGAATCTGGGTGATTGCATTTCAATCAGGTGACTATAAGGGTGAAGTAGAAACTATTATTGGAGAAGATGTCATCAATTTATTTGTGCCAACTACTCCCAACCCAACTTCAGGCTTTTTTGTGATGATGCCAAAAAAAGATGCATTCGAGCTACAAATGACTGTTGAACAAGCATTCAAACTCGTTATTTCAGCAGGTGTTGTGACACCTGAAAATCTAAAAATTAAGGAAAAAAAATGAGGACACATTTTTGTGGCGAATTAGACAAGTCAACTCTAGACAAACAAGTAAAGCTTTGCGGATGGGTTAATAGAAGGCGTGACCATGGAGGCGTTATATTTTTGGATGTAAGAGATAAAAAGGGAATCGCTCAAATTGTTATTAACCCTGATACTGCAGATACCTTTAAAATTGCTGAAACAATCAGGAACGAGTTTGTGCTTCAGATAACTGGTCAAGTTGTTGCAAGGGCTAGCGAGATGGTTAATAATAAAATTCCAACTGGTGAAATAGAAGTTCTTGCTTCAGAAATCAAAATTTTAAATTCATCAAAACCCATTCCATTTCAACTAGATTCGATGGAAACTTCGGAGGAAGTTAGACTTAAATATCGTTATTTGGATCTTCGCAGAAACGAAATGCAAAAGCGTTTNCGNCTNAGATCAAAGGTGACGCATTTTATGCGAGAATTTATGGATAAAAATGATTTTCTAGACATAGAGACTCCTTTTTTAACTAAAGCAACACCTGAAGGAGCAAGAGACTATCTCGTTCCATCAAGAACGCATGAAGGCAGTTTTTTTGCACTCCCTCAGTCTCCTCAGCTTTTCAAACAACTCTTAATGATGTCAGGCTTTGAAAGATACTACCAAATTGTTAAATGTTTCAGAGATGAAGATTTAAGGGCAGATCGTCAACCTGAATTTACCCAGCTTGATGTTGAAACATCCTTTATGAATGAAGACGAAATTACATCTCTCATGGAAGAAATGATAAGAGGTCTTTTTAAAGAGGTTGGCAGTATTAATTTACCTTCAAAATTTCCAACGATTACCTATGCAGATGCCATTAAACTTTATGGTATTGATAGGCCAGATATGAGAATTCCATTAAAAATGGTCGATGTTAACGACATCATGAAAGATGTAGAGTTCAAAGTTTTTTCGGGGCCTGCTAATAGCAATAAAGGAAGGGTTGCTGCACTCAAAGTGGATGGCGGCGCATCTATTAGTCGTAAGCAAATTGATGACTACACAAAATATGTTAGCATCTATGGCGCTAAAGGCCTAGCTTACATTAAGCTAAATGAAGATGGACCCTCATCTCCNATNATNAAATTNCTAGGTGATGATGTCACGCAAAAAGTGATTGATTTAACAGAAGCCAAAACTGGAGATATTATCTTTTTTGGGGCAGACAAATCTAAAGTCGTTAATGAGGCTTTAGGAAANCTAAGGGAAAAACTTGGACATGATTTAAATCTTTATAATAAGGAGTGGGCCCCTATTTGGGTTCTTGACTTCCCTATGTTTGAAGTCTCAGATGATGGCTCCCTTAANGCTATACACCATCCGTTTACCGCTCCTAGCGTCGAATCTAAAGCGCTTATTGATAACCCTGAAGAATCACTCTCAAGGGCTTATGATTTAGTTATTAATGGCTCTGAAGTTGGAGGTGGCTCGATTCGTATTCACCANAGTGATATGCAAAAAACTGTTTTAACATTACTTGGTATTGGTGACGAAGAAGCCCGAGAAAAGTTTGGGTTTTTGCTTGATGCGCTTGACTATGGCTGTCCGCCTCATGGCGGTATAGCTTTTGGCTTAGACAGACTGGTAATGACTCTGAGTCAAACTGACTCTATTAGAGATGTTATTGCATTCCCAAAAACACAAACAGCNGCATGTTTATTAACTGATGCCCCGTCTAATGTCTCTAAAACGCAGCTCAAAGAATTAAATATTAAGGTTACCCTTCCGACCAAAGCTTAATAATGCAAAACATAGAAATAGAACAATCGATTGAAAATTCAATTAAAGATGCTCTAAAGCAAAACAATGCAACCTTAGTTGCACATTACTATGTAAGCTCCGACCTTCAAATGCTGGCTGAGGAGACAGGAGGCATTGTGTCAGACTCTCTTGAAATGGCAAGATTTGGTCAGAATAGTGAGGCTGAAACAATTATTGTTGCAGGAGTTAAATTTATGGGAGAAACTGCAAAAATTTTATCTCCTGAAAAGCGTGTCCTTGTTTTAGATAGTGAGGCAACCTGTTCTCTAGATTTATCATGCCCAATTGATGAATTTTCTAAGTTTTGTGATGAAAACCCTGANCATGTTGTTGTTGTCTATGCAAATACCTCTGCTGANGTAAAAGCGAGAGCTGACTGGGTCGTAACTTCTGGCAGTGCATTAAAAGTGGTGCAAAAATTAAANGATGAAGGAAAAAAAGTGCTCTGGGCTCCAGACAAACACTTGGGNCATTATGTTCAATCGATGACAGGTGTGGAGATGCTCATGTGGGATGGNGCTTGNNTTGTNCANGAAGAATTTAAAGCNGANGGNCTNNAAAGGCTTANNGAAATGCATCCTGAAGCAGGAGTATTGGTTCATCCTGAATCACCTAAAGAAGTGATTGCACTTGCTGACGTTGTTGGCTCAACAACACAACTCATTAATGCTGCTGCGTCCAGACCTGAAAATACCTTTATAGTTGCAACCGATAATGGGATTTTCCATAAAATGAAAGAGGTTGCGCCTCATAAAAAATTTATTGAAGCGCCAACTATGGGAGAGGGAGCAGATTGTGAGTCTTGTGCTCACTGCAACTGGATGGCAATGAATAACCTTGAAAAGTGCTTAGATACTTTAAATACAGGTAATAACGAAATTCACATCAATAATCAAATTATTGACAAAGCAAAAAATTCCATTCAACGCCTTTTGGAATTTACTAAGTAATTATTGGAGAAACTTTAAGATAATGGCAGGACACAGTAAATGGCACAATATTCAACATAGAAAAGGTGCGCAGGATGCCAAGCGTGGAAAAATCTTCACCAAGCTCATCAAAGAAATTGTTGTTGCGGCAAAAATAGGTGGTGGCGTCTTAGAAAACAATCCTTCTCTTCGAGCTGTAATAGACAAAGCTTTAGCAGCAAACATGAAGAGAGATACGATTGAAAATGCTGTTAAGAGAGGCTCAGGCGATCTGGACGGTGAAAGCTATGAGGAAATTCGCTATGAGGGTTATGGTCTTGGAGGAACTGCCATTATGGTAGATTGTCTGACAGACAACAAAAATCGCACTGTTTCTGACGTTAGACATGCATTTACTAAACACGGCGGCAACCTTGGAACAGATGGCTCAGTATCGTATATGTTCTCCAAGCAAGGCTTTATTAGCTTTGGTTCTGGAGATGAGGATACTATTATGGAAATTGCAATTGAATCGGGCGCTGAAGATATCATCACTCATGAGGATGGATCAATTGATGTGGTGACAACACCTGAGAGCTTTTTTCCAGTTAAAGATGCATTAATAGCAAACAACTTAACACCTGATCACTCACAGATCACTATGGAGCCTGATAATCGTATCGAACTTAATCTGGAGGATGCTGAAAAATTTATGAAGCTCATTGATAGACTTGATGACCTCGATGACACCCAAGAGGTCTATCATAACGCAGACATTTCGGACGAGATACTGTCTGAATTATGATTGCTTTTCATACAGGAACCCAAGCCCTTAGAAATTTTAAAGTTAAGACACTCAGCAAAAAAATTAGTTCAGTCATCCCTAACATTGAGTTAGTATCTTCAGAATATATTCACTTTATTGAATCAGAGGAAAGCCTCAATACTTCAAATAAAGCAACGCTCGATAAACTCTTAAATTATGCTCCAAAGGCTAATTTATCTAATTCAAATTTTCAAATTACAATTTCGCCAAGGATTGGAACGATTTCACCCTGGTCCTCTAAAGCATCTGAGATTTGCAAGCTTTGTGGATTATCTAGTGTCAAAAGGATAGAGCGAGGCATAACTTATCATTTCAACCGAAAAACTAATGACAAGGAGTTAACAACTATCCTTGAATTTGTAATGGATAAAATGACTGAGTCTTATCTTGAAAATATCAAAGATTCAAGCTTATTATTTAACGAACTTGAGCCAAGTAACTTTAATAGTATAGATATCCTGAATAATGGAAAATCAGCCATTAAAAAGGCTAATATGGAACTGGGACTTGCATTAAGCGACAGTGAAATTAATTATTTGTTTGAGAGTTTTACAAGTTTACAAAGAAACCCTAGAGATATTGAGTTAATGATGTTTGCTCAGGCAAACTCAGAACATTGCAGGCATAAAATCTTTAACGCTGACTGGACAATTGACTCTGAAAAACAGGCGATTTCACTTTTCGGCATGATCAAAAACACCTATCATCAAAATCCTGATGGTCTTTTATCAGTCTATAGCGATAATTCTGCTGTTATGACTGGTTATAAGTCAAACTACTTGGAGCCTGATCAAGAAGGAGTTTATAAGACATCAACTGCTGATAAGGCAGTACTTATGAAAGTTGAAACCCACAATCACCCAACTGCAATTGCCCCTGACCCTGGAGCGGCGACAGGCTCTGGTGGTGAGATTAGAGACGAAGGCGCCACTGGAAGAGGCTCTAAACCAAAAGCCGGTCTATGCGGCTTTTCAGTGTCAAATTTAAAGATACCTAACTTAACTCATGACTGGGAAAAGGACTACGGAAAACCTAGCCAGATCGCATCTGCACTTGATATTATGATTGACGCTCCAATTGGTGCTGCATCTTTTAATAACGAATTTGGAAGACCCAATACTTGTGGATATTTTAGAACCTATGAGCAGAAAACTGTTAATGAAGAGGTAAGGGGCTACCACAAGCCAATCATGCTTGCTGGCGGAATAGGTAACATTAAAGAAAGCCACGTAGAGAAAGGTGTTATCTCGCACGGTGACAAGATTATTGTGCTTGGAGGTCCCGCGATGCTGATTGGTCTGGGTGGTGGAGCAGCCTCTAGCGTAGGAAGTGGTGATCAAAATGAAGATCTTGATTTTGCCTCTGTCCAAAGAGCCAATCCAGAAATGCAAAGACGCGCTCAAGAAGTTATCAGCGCTTGTACCAATTTAGGTGATGAAAATCCAATTGTTTCAATCCATGATATTGGCGCTGGTGGGCTTTCAAATGGTATCCCTGAACTGGTGAATGACTCTGAAAAAGGTGCCCAACTCCAATTAAGGTCAATACCCAATGACGAGAAAAAAATGTCACCACTAGAGATTTGGTGTAACGAGTCTCAAGAAAGATATGTCATTGCGATTAAAGAACAAAGTATTGATCTATTTGATGAAATATGCACTAAAGAGAGAGCGCCTTATGCAATCTTAGGAAGCGCAACTGACGATAGACACTTAACACTCGAAGACTCATATTTTGAGAATAAACCTATCGATCTAGAAATGTCACTCCTCTTTGGCTCATCTCCCAAAACCCATAAAGATGTTGTGACTCTTCCTAACGCTGAGAAGGCCTTTGATGCGAGCAATATTTCACTTCATGATGCCATAAATCGATTACTTGAACTTCCTACAATAGCGAGTAAAAACTTTTTAATCACTATCGCTGATCGATCAGTGACCGGCCTGATAGCAAGAGACCAAATGATTGGGCCTTGGCAAGTCCCTGTAGCGGATTGCGCTATATCACTCTCAGATTTCACCGGCTATCAAGGTGAGGCAATGTCTATTGGTGAAAAAACACCGCTAGCACTTATAAATGCAGCTGCAGCTGCAAGAATGTCCGTTGGAGAGGCTCTAACTAATCTAATGAGCGCCTATATTGAAGACATTAGACACATCAACTTATCTGCAAACTGGATGTGTGCAAGCGGACACCCAGGTGAAGATGCAAAGCTTTATGAGGCTGTTAAATCAATCGGCATGGAGCTGTGCCCTGAACTCGGATTAACCATTCCTGTTGGAAAAGACTCTATGTCCATGAAAAGCTCTTGGAATGAGAACGGTAAAGATAAATCTGTAACCGCCCCTCTTTCACTTATTGTCAGTGCCTTCTCAAAAACACCTGATACAAGAATGCAAATCACTCCCCTACTTGATACTGAAATAGAATCAGAACTTTTTTTAGTTGATCTTGGATTAGGTAAAAATAGGATGGGTGGATCATGCTTGGCACAAGTGTTTAACCAAATTGGAAGCAATACACCTGATCTTGATGATCCAAAACTTTTCTCTGAATTCTTTTCGTTAATTAATACCTTCAACAAAGAGAGTTTAATTACTGCCTATCACGATCGATCTGATGGCGGTGCACTAATATCTCTATTAGAAATGGCTTTTGCATCACATTGTGGTTTAGATATTTATGCTTCAAACCCCTTACCCGAATTATTTAATGAGGAACTGGGGTGTATCATTCAGGTGCCAACAAGTAACATTAAAAGAGTTCTTGCCTTGCTTGAAGAAATTGGACTCAAAGCCTTTACAAAGTCAATTGCTAAGATTAATCAAACAGATGAAATATTAATCTATCAAAAACGTGACATCGTATTTCAAGATACGAGAAAAAATCTTCAGAAAAAGTGGTCTTCGACCTCTTATGAAATTGCAAAACTAAGGGACAACCCAGAATGCGCTGAATCAGAAAATAAAGAAATTCTTAAAGATTCAAACGGCCTTAAAGTCACGCCAACATTCGATATCAATGAATCTATTAGTGCGCCCTATTTAAATCATGGAAAAAAACCAAAGATTGCCATCCTTAGAGAACAAGGAATTAATGGCCATATAGAAATGGCAGCCGCTTTTACTCAGGCAGGCTTTGAAGCCACTGATGTTCATATGAGTCAAATTCTTTCTGGCAAAGTATCCTTATCAAACTTTAAGGGGCTAGCTGCTTGCGGAGGATTCTCTTATGGAGATGTTTTAGGCGCTGGAAGAGGATGGGCAAATTCAATTCTTTTAAACAATCTGGCCAAAGATGAATTTTCTGAATATTTTTTAAGGACCGATAGTTTTACTCTGGGCGTATGTAATGGCTGCCAAATGATTTCAAATCTTCAATCAATTATTCCAGGATCTTTGGGCTGGCCTGCATTTGAAAAAAACACATCTGAACAATTTGAAGCTCGGCTTACAGGTGTCAAAATTAACAATTCTAAATCTATATTCTTCAGTGGAATGGAAGGATCAATCATGCCTATAGCAATCGCTCATGGAGAAGGAAAAGCAAGATTTAATTCTAAACCTAATAGTAATAACATCGCTATGCAGTATGTTAACTATTCTGGAAATTCATCTCAAATATATCCTCACAACCCTAACGGTTCTGAAAACTCTGCTGCAGGCATTTGTGATGAATCTGGCAGAATTACAATCATGATGCCTCATCCAGAAAGAGTATTTCGTGCAATACAAAATTCTTGGCACCCGAATGAATGGCATGAAAGGTCACCATGGCTCAGAATGTTTGAAAACGCTAGGAAATGGATTGACTAAATAAAGATATTTATACTTTTTATCTATATGACACCCAGCAAAATTATCAGAAGCAAGCGAAGAACACTAAGCATTTCAATTAATGACAATGCTGAATTAATTGTTCGTGCTCCTCATAAACTTTCAATTGACAAAATTCATGATTTTATTATTGAAAAAGAAAAATGGCTTAACAAGCAAAAAAAGATTGTAAACAAACGCTTAAGTGGTTCTTTCCTCGACAAAGACATGGCTTTATATTTAGGATCTCTATTTCCCATAAAAACAGCACAGTGCCAATCAAATAAATTAACTTTTAATGGTGAAGAGTTTTTAGCGGGTTCAAGTGAACAAGAAATCATTAGCTTATCTTTAAAAAAGTGGTATAAAAATAAATTTAAAGAGGTCGCTATTCCAAGACTTACTTATTTTGCTGATAAATATAATATCTCTGTAAACCAAGTAAGAATTAAAGATCAGAAAACATTGTGGGGCTCGTGCTCATCTAGAAACAATATCAATCTAAACTATCTTTTAATCATGGCGCCTATGTACGTCATTGACTATGTGATTATTCATGAGCTTGTGCATACAATTCATAAGAATCACTCGGCTAATTTCTGGAAAACAGTTGAATCAATGATGCCTAACTTCAAGGAAGCTAAATCATGGCTTAAGGAGTTCGGCTACAAACTAAGAAAACTTTAATTTTAATTAGCTATTGTACTTTTCAACAGCCTCTTGCATTGCGCCCTTAAGAGAATCCTGTTCAGCCATTTCAAGAATAATGTCACCACCGCCCACTAATTCAGAATTGAAATAGATTTGAGGAAAGGTAGGCCAATCAGCAAAGTCAGGAAGGCTTTGAAAAACTTCTTGATCTTCAAAAACATTAACATAAGCAAACTCAACACCAGTTGATGCTAAAGTTTGTGATGCGCGGGCAGAAAATCCACACTGAGGGAATTGAGGCGTTCCTTTCATATAAATAACAATTGCAGCACTATCGACTTGCTTTTGAATTTTTTCTAATACGTCCAATTTATTGCTCCGATTTTTTCCTACCATTTTAGTCTAGTATTTTAAAGACTGCAAAGATTCATTCAATAATTATTGCTTTATTGCCTGAGAAATTATGTATTTTTGACCTTGTTTAATTTTTTTGTAATTACCAAAAACTGATTTAAAGTTATTTTTTATAAAATCCTTAAGGCCATTAATAGTAACAACAGTTATTGAACCGCCAGGTTGAAGCGCATCAAATGCATCATAAAGAATAATTGAAAGCTGCTCTCTTCCTACTTTAGCAGGAATATTTGAAATGATCTGATTAAATTTTATGTCATTTGGTACTTGCATAAATGCATCAGAAAGATAGGCTTTTGCATTATCAATTTTATTAATCTTTGCATTGAAATTTGAAAGTTCAACCGCCACAAAATCTTTATCAACCATATGGACTTGACCCTTATGACACTGCCTTGCTAAAGCAAGACCAATTGGCCCATAACCACAGCCCAAATCAAGACAGATATCATTTTCATTTGCGCCAATATATTTCATTAGTAACAATGTGCCATCATCTATCGATCTCGGGCTAAAAACACCCCATCGAGTATGTAGCTTAAATCTAGAATTTAATAACTCTACATCTAAAATAATATCTTTCTTAAGTTGTGCAATATCTTTTCTATCAAACATTTAGCAATCTTTCTCTTATGGAAACAAAACTTATTTATTGTATTAATAATTTTATCTAATTCATCTATTTTTTTTGGGTTTGATAAACATCATCGCCAATATGAACTTCGCCTCTCTTCTTTGCTAGTTGAACCTGCTTCTCTCTTTCTCTATATCTACCAATTTGTTCTAAATTTTTTGTACCATAACATCTCGGGCAAGAAGCACCTTTCTCATAGTGAGGATGCCTTGTATCCTCTTCAGTAATAGGGAACCGGCAAGCATGGCACTGATCGTACTTACCTTGCTCAAGATTGTGCTTAACAGCAACTCTATCATCAAACACAAAGCACTCCCCCTCCCAAAGACTTTCTTCTTCTTCAACCTCTTCTAAGTATTTAAGAATCCCGCCCTGAAGATGAAAAACATTTTCAAAACCTTCTGACTTTAGATAGGCTGTAGATTTCTCACAGCGAATACCACCTGTACAGAACATGGCAATTTTTTTATCTTGATATTTCTTTAGACTATTTTTTGTGAAACTTGGAAACTCCCTAAAAGTTTCAGTATTAGGATTAATAGCACCTTTAAAGCTTCCAATTTCATACTCATAATTATTTCGCGTATCAATTAATACGACATCAGGGTCATTGATTAAATTATTCCAGTCTTCTGGCTTAACGTAAGTTCCAACAGATTGATTAGGGTCAATTTCTGACAGACCCATAGTTACTATTTCTTTTTTTAGTTTAACTTTAAGTCTTTTAAACGGTGGTTTTTTACTATATGAATACTTATATTCCAATTCAAAAAACCTATCATCAGATTGAAGATAATCAAGTACTTTTTCAATACTATCTTTGGTTCCAGAAATTGTTCCATTTATGCCTTCTCTTGCAAGCAATAAAGTTCCTTTAACACTCAAAGAATCTAAAAATGACTTGAGTGGTAGTTGGATATCTTCAAAGTCATCCAACCGAGTAAACTTATATAAAGCACAGACAGCATGCATATTTCTATACAACCCAACAAAAAATGTTAATTTTACTATTCACAGAGTTTAATTTATATTTATTTAAACTTATGGCAAACATTAAAACTCCATTAGGGCTTCACTATTATCAATACTGACAAGTGTATAATTCGTCTCTTTTCTCTTTAATTAAGTTAAGATTTATAACGAAATAGAATGATCTTAAATCATATTCAAAACCCGAGTGACATTAAAGAACTAGATATTGACGAGCTAAATACTCTTGCAGAAGAAATTAAACTATTTTTAATTGAAAGTATTGAGAAGACAGGGGGGCATTTAAGCTCTAACCTTGGAACAATCCAATTAACCCTGGCAATGCATTATGTTTTTGACAGTCCTAATGATACTTTTGTTTGGGATGTAGGACATCAAGCATACACTCATAAAGTATTAACAGGTCGTAAAGATCTAATGTCAACGCTTCGCCAAAAAGATGGCTTGTCTGGCTTTACAAAAAGAAGTGAAAGTGAGCATGATGCGTTTGGCGCAGGTCATTCCTCTACCTCAATTAGTGCAGCCCTAGGGATTGCTATGGCAAATAAACTTAATAACACGTCAGATACTTCAATTGCTGTTATTGGAGATGGAGCGCTAACAGGTGGCATGTCATTTGAGGCACTGAATCATGCTGGTGATTCAGATGCTAATCTCCTGATCGTTCTTAATGACAATGATATGTCCATTTCAAAAAATGTTGGGGCATTAAGTAAATATTTGACGCGCCTTATTTCAGGAAAGATATATTCAACTATGAAGTCAAAATCCCTTGAATTACTGGAAAGACTGCCACGCATTCAAAAATTTGCAAAACGCTCAGAAGAGCATCTAAAAGGAATGATTCTACCCGGCACTCTTTTTGAAGAATTAGGAATTGATTATTTTGGACCAATCGATGGTCACGACATTTCCATACTAATCAAAACTTTAGAAAATCTTAAAAATCTTAAAAAGCCAAGAATACTTCATATCATTACAAAAAAAGGTCATGGTCTTGAGGCTGCCGAAGAAAATCCGTTGAAATTTCATGGAATTTCACCTCCATCCTCTTCAAGCAATAACTTTCCGAGCTATAGTAACGTTTTTGGAAAATGGCTTTGTAATACTGCAAAGGTTGATCAAAATCTAATAGGAATTACCCCGGCAATGTCTGAGGGCTCTGGAATGGTTGATTTTGCAAATAGCTTTCCAGAGCGTTTTGTAGATGTCGCCATTGCTGAGCAGCATGCAATAACACTTGCTGGCGGAATGGCAATTAAGGGCTTAAGACCGGTTGTAGCAATTTATTCAACTTTTTTACAGCGTGGTTATGACCAATTTATTCATGATATTGCATTACAAAATTTAAATGTTACTTTTGCGATCGATCGAGCAGGTCTAGTTGGAGCAGATGGAGCAACGCATGCAGGTATTTTTGATTTGAGTTTTTTGAGATGCATTCCTAACATTATTATTATTGCTCCAAGCTCTTCATTTGAATTGTATAAAGCGCTCAATTTTGCGCATAATTTTGATGGTCCAGTCTGCGTAAGATTCCCGAGAGGAAAATCTAATGTTGAGGAATTTGTTACCGACTCAGCAATTGAGCTAGGAAAAGGAAATATTGTTAAAACTGGTAAAGATATTGCAATTTTTGCTTTTGGAAATATGCTTGATGTGGCGCTTGAAGCCTCTAATAAGATTAATGCTACAGTTGTTGATATGAGATTTGTAAAACCACTAGATAAAGCTTTGATCATTGAGATTGCAAATAACTCGAAAATACTTATTTCTATTGAAGACAACACTTTGAATGGAGGCGCAGGTAGTGCAATAAATGAACTATTGCAAGAAAATAATATCAAAACGCCTTTGAAAATCCTCGGCGTCCCAGATAGGGTTACGGAACATGGCTCACAATCTGAACTTTATAAACTTTATGGCCTAACATCAGAAAATATTATTAAAGTTTCAGGCAATTAATGAAAAAGACACTAAAAAAATACAGCCCTAAGCCGGAAAATATTGATCTTGGAAGATTAAATAAATATCTCACCAACCCAGAAATCTGGAAGTGGAATAAAAAAACAATATCAAGGGCTTTTGCTATTGGACTCTTTTGTGCTTTTCTTCCAATTCCTGCTCATACCCTTTTAGTTGCAATTTTTTCAGTTGTTTTTTCTGCTAATATTCTACTTTCGATCCTTGTTGTTTGGGTCAATAATCCTATTACCATGGTTCCATTCTATTACTTTACTTATAAGTTAGGCGCTTCAATCATGGGAATTCAAATGGATCCAAAGTTTGAGTTTACATTTTCTTACCTAATGGATAATTTTGGAAATGCAACAATTGCTTTATGGATAGGCGGAATAATTACCTCAATTGTTTCTGCAATAATTGGATACTACGTAATTATTACTATCTATAAATATAAAGCGTTTAAACGGGTTAAACGTTGGAAATAGGAATCTGCCTTCTAATCTGCGACTCAAGAGTATCTACTAATGATTCATTATCCACCTTGCTGTGAGTTTTGCCATCAATATAGAGTAAGTTTGGAGAACCGCCCGTAAGACCTACGCTCACCTCTTTGGCTTCACCAGGACCATTAACAACGCAACCAATCACAGCGACATCTATTGACTCAGTAATATCCTCAAGACGTGATTCAAGTTCATTGACAACAGAGATTACATCAAATTTTTGCCTAGAACATGATGGGCAGGCAATTAAATTAACCCCTTTTTTTCTTAAATGAAGTGACTTTAAAATATCAAAACCCACCTTGACTTCATCAACAGGATCAGAGGCAAGCGAGACACGAATAGTATCCCCAATTCCTTCACTTAAAAGCAAACCCATTCCAATTGAAGATTTGACAGCGCCAGAGCGAAAAGATCCAGCCTCAGTTATACCAAGATGAAGTGGGTTATCAATTTGTGAGGCAAGTTGACGATAGGCAAACACAGTCATAAATACTTCTGATGCCTTCAATGAAACCTTAAAGTTTTCAAAGTTAAGCCTATCAAGTATATCAACATGTCTGAATGCTGACTCAACCATTGCCTCGGGTGTTGGCTCGGTATATTTTTTTTGAAGGTCCTTTTCAAGAGAGCCAGCATTAACACCAATTCTAATTGGTATGCCGTTGTCTTTTGCTGAAGCAACAACCTCTTTAATTCGATCCTCTTTTCCAATATTTCCTGGATTTATTCTTAAGCAATCAGCGCCATATCCTGCAACCTTTAGAGCAATCTTATAATCAAAATGAATATCAGTAATTAAAGGAATATTGACGCTCTCTTTTATTTTTTTAAACGCCTCTGCTGCATCCATAGTAGGAATTGAAACCCGAACCAAATCAGCTCCTGCATCCTCAAGAGAAAGTATTTGTTTCACTGTAGAGTCTACATCACAAGTATCCGTATTAGTCATACTCTGAACGCTAATTGGAGCATCACCCCCAATAGCAACATTGCCCACAAATATTTGCTTAGATAATCTTCGATTAATTTTGTGTATTTGCTTCATAATTACTAATTACTTCATCCAGACTTTCACTATTAATAATTGTTACTTCAGAAATCAATTCGTCATCTTGATTGACTGCATCGATTTGATTTGCTATCAAAGACTCCGCTTCATTATCTTCAACTGGTCGACTTATGATGATTGAACTTGAGTTTCCTTCAGCTAACTCTAAATCCTTAAAATAATACCACATACCTAATAAAATTATAAATAACAAAAAAAACCAGAAGAGTTTTCCTTTAAGTTGTTTTTTCCTTTTAGGATAGTAATCTATTCCGCTCAGCATTTCTTCTACTCTTGTCTAAAACTTTTCCAGCTAATTGACCACATGCTGCATCAACATCATCACCTCTTGTTCTTCTCGTTGTAGTTCTTATGCCTGCTTGAAAGAGGACATCTTGAAACTTATCAATAGTTGCATGGCTTGATGTTTTGTATTGAGACTCTGGAAAAGGGTTAAAAGGAATTAAGTTAACTTTAGCTGATTCACTCTCAAACCAATAATTTAGAAGCTTTGAAAGGGAGCGGGCATGCTCAACAGAATCATTAACTCCATCAAGCATTACATATTCAAATAATATATGTCTTTCTTGAGTTCCAGCATTTAAATAATAATGACATGCCTTCATCAGCTCTTTTATTGGGTATTTTTGATTAATAGGAACAAGTACATCCCTTAATGAATCATCAGGCGCATGTAAAGAGATTGCCAAGCTAACAGGAACCGTGTCTGACATTCTTATGAGTGCAGGTACAATTCCAGATGATGAGATGGTAACTTTTCTTCTTGAAAGCCCAAATGCCCAGTCATCTAAAAGAATTTCACATGCATCATAAACTGGAGATTCGTTAAGCAATGGTTCCCCCATGCCCATAAAAACAACATTAGATATTCTCCTGTCGTAATCTTCAAGATAATTCTTTGCAATCAAAACTTGGGCTATAATCTCATGATTTTTTAGGTTACGATTAAAGCCCTGAAAGCCAGTTGAACAGAAAGTACAAGCCAATGAGCAGCCTACCTGAGAAGAGATACACAAAGTCCCTCTATCTTTTTGAGGTATGTAGACAGTCTCAATATGATTTTCTTCACTAAGCTTTATTACCCACTTGACAACCCCATCCTTTGATTGACTCAAAGAGACAACCTCAGGCATATTTAACGATGCTATTGAGTCAAGCTTTTGCCTTAAATCTTTTGAAAAGTTATGCATTTCACCAAAGTCCTTAACACCTTGGTGATAAATCCACTGCATAATTTGTTTTGTTCGAAACGGTTTCTCATTTAAATCAGAAAAAAATTTCTTAAGCTTACTTTGAGTCAGTCCTAGTAAGTTTTGTTTTTCTATCATAAGAAAGTATCTCTTTATTTAGTTATCTAGTTCTTGGACAGACGCCATCATCACCAAAGAAGTATGCAATTTCAATTGCAGCATTTTCTTGAGAATCAGAGCCATGAACAGCATTTTCATCTAACGATTCTGCAAAATCTGCTCTTATTGTTCCCGCTTCAGCCTCTTTAGGGTTAGTAGCCCCCATTATCTCACGATGCTTTGCAACAGCATTTTCACCTTCAAGAACTTGAACCATCACTGGACCAGATGTCATAAAACTTACTAAATCATTAAAGAAAGGTCTGTCCTTATGAACGGCATAGAACCCACCTGCCATTGCATTATCCAAGTGAATCATTTTTGATGCGACAATCTTAAAACCAGCACTTTCAAAGCGTGAATAAATTTGGCCGATTACATTTTTAGCTACAGCATCTGGTTTAATTATAGATAGAGTTTGTTCCATGGATAAATCCCCAATTATTTAAAAAGGCGGTATTTTACCATGCTAATGTATATTTCTTTTAATTAGAGAGAAAAATGAAAGCTATTGTTATTAATAAAAAAATTAATCAAAATTACTTTTTTTTAATGATTTCATCCGCCTGTAATAATCAAACAAATCAAAGCCTCTAAAATAAGCACTAGCAATCGGTAAAAACCATGGCTTTCCATAATAGTAGGGTCTTGTTTCGAGCGGTGTTTGTTCAAAAACAGACACCTTTTGACCTGGATTTAATATTTTAAGCGCAGCTTTATGGCCCAAATATGGAGCCATCGCAACACCGTTTCCGCAATATCCAAGCGCTGAGTAAATGCCGTTATTTGAACTGAGATTTGGTAGCTGACTAAAACTGAAACCCGTAAATCCTGTCCAGCAATGACTAATACCAACCCCCTCCAAAGAAGGAAAAATTTCAGACAACATTTTTTTAAGTGTTGGCAGAGCGTCTTCAGCACTCATTGCATGCATTGCAGCGCGGGTACCCAGCATGATTCTTTTTCCACAAGGGGTGGCGCGATAATAGCAATAACGCTTTCGAGTTTCAACCATACAGTGACCTCCTGGTAAAAGCAATTTCACCCTATCTTCACCTAAATCAATAGTTGTAATAATAAAGCTAGGAACAGGTAACACACGCCTAGATAAATACTTTGAAAGCTTAGAACGAGTGTATCCATTGGTCGCCATTAATACGTCCCTGCATTCAATTGAGGAATCAGAGGTATGGACGGTAAACAATGAGTCTTTTGAGTTTGATTTTTTAATAACTTTTATAGCCGGTTTATTTCCAAAAACCATAGCGCCTGCATTGATTGCAAGTTTCAATAATCCATAGTGAAATTTACGAGGCTGAACGGCTCCATGATCCTCATAATACTGGCCTCCAAAATATAAATCAGTTTTAATTGACTTCTTTAACACATCTGAATTGACCATTTGAGAATTAAAATCTTCAATAACTTTTAATTTATTCAAATTATTAGACATGTCTGTTTGGTTTTGAGGAAGCCATGAGGTTCTGAGTCTTCCACATATTTGAAGATCACAATCAATCTGATTTTCTTTAATTAAATTAGTTGTATAAGCAAGTGAGGCATTCGCCTCTTTATGAAGATTTGATGCTATTTCTGAGCCATATTTTTGCTGCGCATGGTCGTTAGAAACTTTATGGCCTGAACCCAACATGCCGCCATTTCGGGTACTGGCTCCAAATCCAATATCTTCAGCATCCAAAACAATAACTTTTTTACCATTATTTGCCAACGTTAAGGCGGCACTTAGGCCTGTATACCCGGCACCTACAATAACAACATCTGCACTTTGAGGAAGCTCGTTATTGTTTTTGAATCGTGGCTGGCCTTCCCACCAATAAGGAGTGTATTTAGTCATATTAAGAATTATATATTCATTCAAAAAAAGTATATCAAGCTTTATCAAGTAAGCAACTATTATTTCCTGAATGGACAAAACATAAAGCCTGGCTTTCTAGAGGAAAACTCAATTGATTAATTGAAAAGCTGCCTTTTACCGATGACAAAGATTTAATAATTAGTGAGTTAAAAGGTGTAATTAGAGATGTTGAAACAGCAATTAAAGATTTGAATGATTCTAGTGAAGGCGAACAAAATTATTATGGAGATTTAGAAAAAGAAAAATAATTTTGATTTTTTTTAGGATGTGTTATGAATAAAAAAAAAGGCGCCATAGGCGCCTTTTCAAAGAGACAATATAACTTGATTAGTTACATGCGTCTTTCAATGCTTTACCAGCTTTGAATGCTGCCACATTAGAAGCTTTAATTTGAATAGTTGCTCCTGTCTGAGGGTTACGACCCTGACGAGCTGCACGACTTCTTACAACAAAGCTACCAAATCCAGTAAGCTGAACACCATCACCACTTGCCATGGCAGAAGTGATAGCACCAGTAGTAGCATTTAAAGCTCTTGCTGCATCTGCTTTTGAAAGGTTTGCTCCTGAAGCGATTGCGTCAATTAGTTCTGATTTATTCATTTTAATTCTCTCCAATAAAAGTTTGTTAAAAAAAATAGACAAAGCGGAAGAGGTAACTTTTACACCTTATTAGGAGGAAAGAATCAAAAGAAACCATCTGCCTCCAACGCTGTATCTAGTAGTTATTGTACTATCAAAAGAAAGTTAATTGAAAAATAATTTAAAAAAAATAATATATTTTATTGATTACTCTCTTTTAATGCTCTAGCTTTATCCAATTTCCAATCTCTATCCTTAATATCTTGACGCTTATCATGTGCTTTTTTTCCTTTCGCAACTCCGATTTCAAGCTTTACATGACCCCTTGCCCAATACAATTTTAGAGGAACAACGGTGGCTCCTTTTTGTGTAATTTTTTCTCTCAATCTATTTATTTCAAGTCTATTAAGAAGAAGTTTTCTAGTTCTTATTGGATCACAATCTACATGACTTGAAGCTGATTTTAATGGTGCAATATGAGCACCAAAAAGAAAGAGCTCATTATTTTTATAAATAACATAGCTCTCTTTAATTTGGACTTTATTGTCTCTAAGACTTTTAACTTCCCAGCCTAGTAAACTTAGACCTGCCTCAAGACTTTGTTCGATAAAATAGTCATGCCTTGCTTTTTTATTCAAGGCAATAGTATTTGAATTATCTTTTTTATTTTTTGCCATGCATCGTATTTCTAAAAGTGCAATTGTTCCATATACACCTCAGCAAATGTTTGAGCTAGTTAATAACATCAATGACTATTCTCAATTTTTAAACTGGTGTGACTCTTCCTCTATTTTAAATGAATCTGGTAATCAAATCACTGCCTCAGTTCAGATTAATAAAAGTGGACTCAAACAAACATTTACAACTATCAATACTTTAACTCCATATCAATCGATTGAAATGAAACTACTGGATGGTCCTTTTGATGAACTTTGTGGAGAATGGCGATTTGAATCACTGGGTGCAAATGCTGCAAAAGTATATCTAGAACTTGAATTTAGCTTTAAATCAATGCTACTTGATATGACAATCTCCCCTGTTTTTAAAAGTATTGCTAACTCACAATTAGACGCTTTTGTTGATAGGGCAAAAAGTATTTATGGCTAAAATCATAGGCTTTAATAAACCATTTGGAGTGATTTGCCAATTCAGTGGTGAGGGTGATACATTAGCAAATTATATAAATATTCCAGATATATATCCTGTAGGTAGACTGGATAAAGACTCTGAAGGACTAGTCATACTTACTGATGATGGCAATCTTCAAAATCAAGTATCTAACCCGAAGTACAAAAAAATAAAAACTTATATTGTTCAGGTTGAAGGCGATATAAGTGAGTCCGCAACTTCCGCTCTTGAGGTTGGAGTTAAACTAAAAGATGGAATCACAAAACCAGCAAGTATCAAAAAAATTAATGAGCCAGACTGGCTTTGCGATAGATCAACTCCAATCCGAATTAGAAAAAATATACCAACCTCATGGATTGAAATCTCGATTACTGAAGGAAGAAATCGTCAAGTCAGAAGGATGACTGCAAGCGTTGGTTTNCCAACTCTAAGACTAATCAGAACAAAAATTGATCGATGGAAACTAGGGAACATTAAAGTTGGCTCATATGTCTCTTTTTAAACAAGCCTATGATGCTCTACTCTGCGATGATGTAGATGAAAAAATTATCTTAACGAGCAAACTAATTCGTTATCAGAGTCTGAAAGATATGGGGCCAAGATTCAAAATTAGAAAAATACCGATTCCCGGGCGACCGNTNAAGCCAACCTTAGTTAACTTTAGTGGAGCCCCAAAAAGAGANAAATCTGAACTAGGCATGATAAAGAATATTCATGCAATTTGCCATATTGAGTTTAATGCAATTAATTTAGCTCTTGATGCAATTTACAGATTCCAGGAGATGCCTATTGACTATTATTATGACTGGATTAAAGTTGCTACTGAAGAGTCCTATCACTTTACACTTCTAAGAAAATATCTTGAGAGTCTAAATTACCAGTATGGAGATTTTGATGCACATAATGGCTTATGGCAAATGACAGTTGATACCGACTATGACGTGTTAGCGAGAATGGCCTTAGTTCCAAGAGTTCTTGAAGCAAGAGGATTGGATGTCACTCCAAGCATCAGAAAAAAATTTAGCGGCTCAAAGTACAGCAAAATGGTTGAAATATTAGATATTATTTTTGAGGATGAAATTGGTCATGTAAAGATTGGTAACTCTTGGTATAAATATTTATGCAAAGAAAGGNGGATTGATCCAGTTAAAACTTTCGACCAGTTAATAAAAAAACATATCGGAACAAATTTGCGAGGGCCATTTAATATTGAAGCAAGACTTCTTTCAGATTTCACTCAAACTGAACTAGATTATTTGGAGCATCCCGAATTATTAAAGAATTAAGCGAGTTCATCCATAGCCTGATTTGCCAAAAGATCAGCCATATCATTTCCAGGATCATCACTATGACCTTTAACCCAGTGCCAGTTCACACTATATTTTTGATTGAGGATATCTAGCTGCTTCCATAGTTCAACGTTCTTTACTGGTTTTTTACCAGATGTTTTCCATCCTTTAGATTTCCAACCNTCAATCCATTCATTTATCCCTTGGATAACATACTTAGAATCTGTATATAAATCGATTATTATTTCATTTGATTTCACTGACTCTAAAGCCTTAATGGCTGCAGTTAATTCCATTTTATTGTTGGTCGTATTAAGCTCTGAGCCTTTTAATTTTTTATCATGATCTTTATAACGAAGCCATACACCCCAACCCCCAACCCCNGGGTTGCCTCTACATCCACCATCTGTATAAATTAAAATNTTTTCCATAATTTATTTATCCACATTAATCTGAAACCAATATTCAAGTAATGCTAAGTGCCACAACCTAGACCCATTTAATGCAGTCATATAATCTCTTGGTGTATCAATTATTTTATTGATATATTGTTGATCAAAAACACCTCTATTGATGCACGCACTTGATAAAAGTATATCAGACATAAATTCNAAAAATTCACCCTGAATATACTTCAAAGCTGGCATTGGAAAATACCCTTTTTTTCGATCAATGACAGAATCTGGCAAAAGTCCCCTTGAAATATTCTTAAGTGGATATTTACCCTCTCCTTTCATTTTTAGGCTTGGTGGGATAGATAATGCCCATTCAACAAGATCAGTATCCATAAAAGGAACTCTTGCCTCTAATCCCCATGCCATNGTCATATTGTCAACTCGTTTAACTGGATCATCAACGATCAAACGAGTCATATCAGTTCTAAATACCTTGTCTATAAAAGAATCTGCGCCAGGCTTAGAAAATTCTTTATTTAGCCAATTATGTGTATGATTTTCTCCTTGATACTGAGATGCCACAGTTTGCAAATACTCCTCATGNGGCCTATCAACATAATGTTTTGAGAAGCGTTCAATCTCACTACCATTTTCTTTTGCCATTCTTGGATACCAAAAATATCCAGCAAAAGCCTCGTCAGCCCCTTGTCCAGACAATACAACCTTGGTATGTTTTGAAACCTGCTCTGAGAGGAGATAAAAAGCTACAGCATCTTGACCAACCATTGGTTCAGCCATATTCATAACAGCCTCTGATAATCTTGGGAGTACCTCTTGATTACTGACCTTATACTTTTTATGCTGAGTTTTAAATCGAGAAACAATTTGATCAGAATATTCAAATTCACTTCCAGCCTCATCATCAATGTCTTCAAAACCAATCGAGAAAGTTCGAATATCTTCATGGCCTGCTTCTTTAAGTAAAGCTACAATAAGAGATGAATCAAGACCACCAGAAAGTAAAACACCAATTGGAACATCAGATGCATCCATCCTTTTTGTAACTGCTGCAGTCAAAAGTTCATGTGNTCTTTCAATATAATCTTGATCTGAAATATTCCCTATGGGTCTCTTTGCACTCGGACTCCAGTAGGTTTTTTCTTGAATATGACCATCAGCATTTAGAATNATAAATGTTCCTGGTTTTAATTTTTGAATACCATTAATAATTGTATTTGGAGCAGGCACAACCCCATGTAAAGAGAGTTGTTGTTGAAGAGCAACAGGGTTTATACTTTTATCAAGATCCTGCGTAAGAAGCGCCTGTGAGTTAGAAGCAAATGTAAATGCCTTACTAGTAGCATTAAAATAAAATGGCTTAATTCCCATCCTATCCCTCGCAACAAATAGTTTTTGTGTCGTTTCATCCCAAATTGCAAAAGCAAACATTCCATCTAAACGTTCAAGACAGCCTTCACCCCAATAATGGTAAGCCTTTATAATTACTTCGGTATCAGAGTTTGAAAAAAATCTATAGCCATGACTAATCAATAAAGCTCGAAGTGATTTATAGTTATAGATTGTTCCATTAAAAACGAGCGTTAATCCAAGCTTTTCATCGACCATTGGTTGAGAACCTAAATTTGATAAATCGATAATACTTAGACGCTGATGTCCAAAACCTATTACTCCATGAAGCCACTTACCACTTGAATCAGGACCTCGTCGTGCAAGTTTGGACATCATTATATCTAAAGACTTTGAAGAAACTTTTTCACCATCAAAACGAAACTGGCCACAAATACCGCACATAAAATTTAACCCTAAAGTCTTAAAACTAAAATAAACTTATTACCCAAAATATAGATACATGTTGATTATTTCTANAATGAAGGTTATCTTAGAAATGTAAAATAGTCATTTTATCAAGTATTACTATCAAAAATGCCTCAAACACTCTACGATAAACTAATGAGCGCCCATAAAGTTNTAGAACAAGANGGTTCAACGCTTATCTATATAGATCGTCAGCTAATTCACGAAGTTACATCTCCACAAGCTTTTGAGGGTTTGAGCTTAGCAGGAAGAAAAATTTGGCGTAAACAAGCAAATCTAGCTGTCCCAGATCATAATGTTCCAACAACTGAAAGATCGAGTGGCGTTAGTAGCATTATTGATCCAATTTCTAGGCTTCAGGTTGAAACTTTAGATAAGAACTGTGAGTCATTTGATATTCAAGAAATTCAAATGAATGATATCCGCCAAGGCATAGTTCACGTAATTGGCCCAGAGCAAGGTGCAACTTTACCCGGCATGAGTATTGTTTGTGGTGACTCGCACACAACAACCCATGGAGCCCTTGGAGCACTAGCATTTGGCATAGGAACATCGGAAGTAGAGCATGTTCTTGCAACAGGATGCCTTTGGCAAAACAANGCCAAAAATATGAAAATCGAGATCAATGGAGAATTAGCTAAAAATGTTAGCGCTAAAGATCTTGCACTATATGTGATTGGGAAAATTGGAACTGCTGGTGGAACTGGATTTGCAATTGAGTTTTGTGGGAATACAATTGAAAATATGAGTATAGAAGGAAGAATGACACTTTGTAATATGTCAATTGAAGCTGGAGCAAAAGTGGGTCTAGTCTCAGTAGATGATAAAACAATTGATTATGTCAAAGGGAGACCTTTTGCTCCAACAGGAGATACTTGGGAATCAGCTCTCAAATATTGGCAAACTCTGCATAGTGACTCAGAATCTCATTTTGATGAGTCAATTTTAATTGATGCAAATGCAATTAAGCCTCAGGTGACCTGGGGAACCTCTCCTGAAATGGTTGTTGACATTAATGGCTCAACNCCTGATCCAAAACTTGAGAAGGATGAAATAAAGGCAGAAAGTATTCGTAATGCATTAAAGTATATTCATTTAGAGCCAAATACATTGATGAGCACGGTAGCAATAGATAAGGTTTTTATAGGGTCTTGCACTAACTCAAGAATTGAAGATTTGAGAGCTGCAGCTTCTGTNGCAAAAGGTAAAAAAATTGCCAAAAATATTAAATTAGCGCTTGTTGTTCCTGGCTCTGGACTAGTAAAAAAACAAGCTGAAGAAGAGGGTCTTGATCAAATTTTTATAGATGCTGGATTTGAATGGCGCGAACCTGGCTGCTCAATGTGCTTAGCGATGAATGCAGATAAACTTGAGGCAGGAGAAAGGTGTGCGAGTACCTCTAATNGGAACTTTGAAGGTCGCCAAGGCCAGGGTTCATTTACACACCTTGTAAGCCCAAAAATTGCTGCAGCTACAGCGATTGCTGGAAGATTTTCAGGAGTCAGTTCATGAAAAATTTTACTTCCATGAGCTCCATTGCAATGCCCCTTGACCGTGCCAATATTGATACAGATGCTATNATTCCAAAGCAATTCTTAAAATCAATAAAAAGAAGTGGCTTCGGACCAAATTTATTTGATGAATGGCGCTATTTAGATCATGGAGANCCAGGCATGGATAATTCAAAACGTCCAATCAATCCTGGGTTTGTCTTAAATNATACAAAATACTCAGGCGCACAAATTNTACTCACCCGAAGAAATTTTGGATGCGGCTCTTCAAGAGAACATGCACCATGGGCTCTTGAGGACTATGGATTTAGAGCNATCATTGCGCCAAGTTTTGCAGATATTTTCTATAACAATTGTTTTAAGAATGGCATTCTACCAATCACTCTTAGTAGTGAAATCGTTGATAGCTTATTTAACTATTCTGGACAAATTTCTATAGACCTTAGTCAGCAAATTGTTAAAACAAATAATCATTCCTATAATTTTGAGGTTGATCCAGAAAGAAAAAGAAGACTCCTCAATGGTCTTGATGATATTGGTTTAACATTACAGAATGAGACTGAGATACGTTCATTTGAAAAAGAGCACTTTGCTAAATTTCCCTGGTTATGATTGGACACTTAAAAGGTAGAATTATAAGTAAAAACCCACCTGAAATTATCTTTGAGGTGGAAGGGGTTGGCTATGAAGTACTCTGCCCAATGTCTACCTTCTACGAACTAGACAATCTGTCTGAAGATATTTTATTATTCACTCATCTCAGCATTAAAGAGGATGCTCACACCTTGTTTGGATTCATTAATAAAGATGAAAAAAATGTTTTTAGAGAATTAATCAGAGTTAATGGTGTTGGNCCTAAGGTGGCACTAGCGATCCTATCAAACCTAAGTGTTCACTCTCTAGTTGAATGCATCTCTACAGAAGATGCTGATTTACTTGCAAAAACTCCAGGAATTGGTAAAAAAACTGCGCTTAAACTAATAGTTGAACTACAAGATAGACTTGTAAAACTAGAGCTAGATGGCAGCCTAACGCCATCAAGAGATCTAAAGCAGAGCTCAANCCCTAACTCTAAACAGGCCATTGAAGCACTTCAATCCCTCGGTTTTAAAGCAAAAGAAGCAAATAAAATGGTTTCAAAAATTGAAGATCAAGNTCTCAGTACTGAGCAGATAATTCGACAAGCTCTTCAAAANAAGTAGCTAAGCTGGCGATTTTTTCCTTGAGAATNTNNNTCTAATCCTNCCAAGCATATTGATAAAGTCATAGTTCATCAGATACATACAAGGCAACAAAATCAGAGTTAAAAATGTNCCAAATATTAAGCCATAACCAAGCGCAAGAACCATTGGTTGAAGGAACACATCCGTACCACCAATACCATAAGCAAGCGGTAATACACCAGCCATTGTTGTCAGTGTGGTTAGCACTACAGCNCTAAGACGATCTCTTGAGCCTCTTGCAATCCAAACCTTCTTATCTTCTAATTGTGCACTTTTATCCCTTATATAATTTAAGTGGCTGACCATCACTAGAGAGTCATTAACAATCACACCCATCAGAGCTAAGGAGCCAGTTAACGCAAAGAAACTCAAAGGTTCGCCATGGAANTAAAAAGCCCAGATAACTCCAATCAGTGAAAATGGAACNGCGGCTAATACAAGCATAGGCTGTGAATAGGAGTTAAAGAGTATAGCAAGAAGAAGGAAAATTCCAANGATAGCAACTACAAAAGCNCTTAGGAAGTCTTGCAGTGAGTCAATTGATTCTTGAGCTCCGCCAGCAGTAATAATAGAAACCTGAGGATACTCGACTGCAGCATTAAGTTCTTTCAATGCTTTAGCTAAAATGGTGGTTTTCGATGGTGGCGGCCCTCTTCGAGCCGGCTTAGCTTCATTTAACTGAGCTTCATCAGATTTAACATTGAGCGACTGATTATCATCAGTATTTATAGTTTCATCAACTTTAGTTGATCTTCCCCTAGGACGCCCATCAGCAATGCTTGCAGTAACTTTAATAGACCGATCTCCATCCAAGTGATTGTAATCTGGCTCTCCTTCAATCTCACGTAAGGTTGAAAACTGGCTCATTGGTATCAAGTTACCTTGACGGTTTTTTACAGCTGTATTTTTGATAAAGTTTTCAGTGTAGTCATTCTCACCAATATAAATCCTTACGTCTTCTTCTTTGCCTGCTATCGTAGCATCAGTAACGTAAGAACCTGAAAAAGCAGTCCTGAGATGTCTGTAAACAGATTGATAATCAATACCTAGGCGAGCCATTTCATCAAAATCAAGAACTGTTTCAATCCTTGGTTTGCCAATCTCATCATTTCGATTAATGTTGTCAACACCATCAATTGAATTTAATATTTCTTCAAGCCTATCAGCTGCAAGAGCTCTCTGAGAATCACTCTCTGAGACAAGGGTTACCTCAATATCTGCGCCTTGAGGTGGCCCAGGTCTCAGTAGAGAGATGCGAATTTCTTCAGCGCCTTCTACATTTTTTACTAGCTCTTTAAGTTTTTCCTGCATATCTTCAGCAGGTCTCTCTCTATCACTCGTTGGCGTAAGAGCAATCTCAATATCGGCTCTATTTGTGAAGTAACTCCCAATGGTACTAGTGTATGACTTCAGGTCATCACCAATTTCACTCACTATCAAGTTTTCAATATCAATAACGATATTCTCAGTATAAGACGCTGAGCTTCCATTAGGTGCCTCAATGTTTGCAAACATTACTGTCGCCCCTCTCGATGGAAACAGATTGAATGGTATATTTTTCATGGCAAACATTGCCGAATACACAAGTAATCCTATAAACAAAGGAACAATGAGATAGCGCCACTTTAAGATACGAACCATACATTTATTGTAGAAATTTTCAACAGGCACAAACCACCTCTTTTGCTTCTCAACTTTATTAGTTGCTAGGTGTGCTGGAAGAGCAAAAGTAATTTCTAAAAAGGAGATTGTTAATGCAAACAAAACTACAACAGGCAAGACATAGATAAATTTGCCGAGTATGCCAGACATTAAGAAAAATGAAGACATCACAAGCATGGTAGATATGATAGTTGTAACTACAGGCATAATGACTCGCTTTAAGCCCATCACTACATTCTTATAGAGATTTCCTTCTTTTGATTTATAGTGGTGAATACTCTCAGCAATGACAATGCTATCGTCCACAACAATACCAAGCACAAGAATAAATCCTGAAAGGGATATTAAGTTAATAGTATTACCAGTCAAACCAAGTCCAAATACAGTACCTAAAAGAGTAACAGGAATACTCACTGCGACCCAAAAAGCGGTTTTCAATGAGAGAAATACTCCCAAAACAACTAAAACTAGTGCTAGCCCTATGTAGCCATTTTTGATGATAATATCGAGCCTATTTGAAACTGCCTCTGACGAGTCATCCGTGTAGAAAATATTGATATCTTCTGGTATATTTTTCTTGAGTTCAGCTACACGCTCCCTGACCCTTTTAACAGTTCTGATAATATCTGCTTGGGGTTGTTTTTTGACCTGAAGGACNAAGCCCTTAGTTCCATTNACTCGAGTAATAGANGTTTCTTCTTCTTGCCCNCTAAAGACTTCAGCAATATCNCNNAGNCTTATNACNGGNCCATCAAANCTCGACTTNATAACAACANCTTTAATATCNTCAATACTNTNAAACTCNGANANNATNACNATATTTTTCTCTAGACTTTCTTGATTNTTGCCNCCAACAGTAAANCGAGCNTTTCTGCTTGAAATAGCAGATATTACNTCNTTAATTGACATNTTNTATTTATCAAGCTTNTCNGGNTTAACTTTNATTTGTATTTCACTNTCNAGNTAACTCGGGTTATCNACTNNAGCNACACCTTTAATCCTAGATATNGCCACCTGAAGCTCATCNGTGATTTGCCTNGCNTGGTTAAAGTTNCCAGATGTGCTATCAANATTNANNGTNANAACTGGAAATTCNGTGACATTNAAATCNATTACTNGAGGTANGTCTGTAACCTCTTCAGGGAAAGNTTTGACACGGTTTACTGCATTACGGACATCATTTTTTACTGTTGTGACATCCTTAAGATCTGCTTCGAGGGTGACAATAATGCTTGAAATACCTTCTCGAGAGGAAGATGTAATTTCTTTAATGCCACTGACACTTAGTAATTCTTCTTCAATAACATTTGTTACAGATTTTTCAACGTCTTCAGGAGAGGCGCCAGGATATGATGTAGTTACGCTTAGCACTTCAAAGTCTACAGTAGGAAATTGATCACGCTGCATCCCAAGGACTGATAGAACGCCAATAGCAATAAANGCAAGAGAGAAGACAAGCGCAAATTTCTTCTGTCTAACCAGAAAGTCTAAAAAAGAATCCATATTAAGCTATTGTTTNAAGAAAAAATGTGATTATATAGGCATTAAAATGAAGAAACAATGTAGATTGAATGAATATCTAGTTTGATAAAGCTAGATATACTATGAGCTCCTTGCGCGCTTTCTTTGATTTTCAGTAAGCAATCTTTTACGAATTCTAATATTGTTTGGTGTGACTTCTACCAATTCATCATCATCAATAAACTCTAGAGCTTGTTCTAAATCAAGGCTAATCTTAGGCGTTAAAGCAACCGCTTCATCGGTTCCTGATGCTCGCACATTAGTGAGTTGCTTTCCTTTCATGACATTGATAACAAGGTCTTTATCTCGCGTGTTTATCCCAACAACCATTCCTTCGTAAATATCCTCACCGTGACCTACAAAAAACTTTNCACTTTTTTGGAGGTTAAATATGGCATAAGCAACTGATTTGCCCTGATTCATAGATATAAGTGATCCGTTCGTTCTTTGTCCAATNCTTCCATCTTTTTGTGGTCTATAAGAGTCAAATGATGAATACATCAATCCAGTTCCAGTTGTCGCAGTAAGAAACTCAGTCCTGAAACCTATTAACCCTCTAGCTGGGATAATAAAGTCAAGTTTTACGCGCCCTTTACCATCAGGAGTCATATTAGTCAGTTCACCCTTTCTTTCACCTAATTTTTCCATAACAGAGCCTTGATGAGCAGACTCAACATCAACTGTAAGCTCCTCAAAAGGCTCGCATACTGTTCCATCAATTTCTTTAAGAATGACTTGTGGCCTTCCAACAGAAAGCTCAAACCCTTCTCTTCTCATTGTCTCTATTAAAATAGAGAGATGNAATTCACCNCTTCCAGANACCAAAAACTCTGATGAATCCTGCGTATTTTCAACTCTTAGGGCAACGTTATAAATTAGCTCTTTATCAAGCCTTTCTCTTATATTTCTAGAAGTTATATACTTTCCATCTAACCCAGCAAAAGGGGAATCATTTACTCTAAAAGCCATACTTACTGTTGGNTCATCAACGCTTAGAGGNGGCAAAGCCTCAACTTTCGATGAGTCACAAATAGTATCAGAAATTGATATATTTTCTATTCCCACTATGCCAACAATGTCACCAGCATTAGCAGAACTGACTTCATGCCTGTCCAAACCATTAAAGCCAAGTAACTGAACAATTTTTACATTACGTGTAGAGCCATCAGGAGTAATTAAAACGTTTTGCATGTTCTTTTTAGCAACGCCTCTTTCAATTCTCCCTATACCAATGGCGCCAACAAATGAAGAATAGTCTAATGATGTAATTTGCATCTGAAAAGGGCCATCTAGATCAACCTCAGGAGCAGGCGCCTTGTCTACAATAACCTGGAACATGGGAGTCATATCTCCATCTCTAACACTATCGTCTTCTGAAGCGTAACCCCCNAGTGCTGAAGCGTATATCACTGGAAAATCTAATTGCTCTTCTGTAGCACCTAATTGATCAAAAAGTTCAAATACTTGATCAATTACCCAGTCAGGCCTAGCACTTGGTCTATCAATTTTATTGATAACCACGATAGGATTGAGGCCTTGCTCAAAAGCTTTTTTGGTAACAAAACGAGTCTGAGGCATAGGGCCATCAACTGCATCTACCAATAGTAGGACGCTATCAACCATCGAGAGAACTCTCTCAACCTCNCCTCCAAAATCAGCATGGCCAGGTGTATCAACAATATTGATTCTATAATCACCCCACTTAATAGCAGTATTCTTTGAGCTGATTGTAATTCCTCTTTCTTTTTCAAGATCATTAGAATCCATCATTCTGTCAGTAGCCTGAAAACGATCATCAAAAGTTTGAGACTGNGATAACAACTTATCTACAAGTGTTGTTTTTCCATGATCAACGTGAGCAATGATTGCAATATTTCTTAAATTGACTGCCATAAAATTGTTTTTCAAAAAAATCGATGGCACATTATCCCGTAAAAATTCACCATACCCAACATAAATGAAAAATCAATTTATTTTTGATTAAAGCACTTATCTTATAAAATGAATCTTACTTACTACTAATAATTTGAATTGTGGCAAAAAAAGGAAGCTCTCGTCGCTGGATGCATGAACATTTGAGTGATGAATTTGTAAAAAAAGCACAAAAAGAAGGTTATCGCTCTAGAGCTGTTTATAAACTTCTAGAAATCATTGAAAAAAATGGAATTATTAGAAATGGTGACAAGGTTTTAGATCTGGGTGCTGCACCTGGCGGCTGGTCTCAAGTTGCCTCAAAATTTGTTGGCTCTCAAGGNAAAGTTATTGCAAGTGATATTTTGCCCATTGAAACAATTGATGGGGTTGATTTTCTCCAAGGTGATTTTACAGAGCAGTCAGTTTATGATGATTTATTGGTCATGACAGATGGCGGTAAAGTAAATNTGGTTCTCTCTGATATGGCGCCAAATATGAGTGGCCAATTATCAGTTGATCAGCCNAAGTCAATGTACCTTGCNGAACTTGCAATTGAAATGGCCATTAAAACACTNGAGCCAAATGGAAGCTTCATTGTNAAAGTTTTTCAGGGTGACGGCTTTGATGAGTTTGTTCAAAATGCAAAAAAAGCATTTAAGAAAGTTGTAGTGATTAAACCAAAAGCTTCTCGTCCTAGATCTAAAGAAGTATATTTATTAGCAAGTCAGTTAAAATAAATCTCTATGCAAAATTTCACTGAAATACAAGCTCTCATGAAGAGCGAACTAGAACTAATGGATAAGATTCTAGTCAATCGACTTGATTCNAATGTTGACCTGATTAGTCAGATGAGTCACTACATTATCAACTCTGGTGGAAAACGCATAAGACCTCTGCTGCTTCTTTTGTGTGCAAAAGCCACAAACTATGATGGTGATCATCATTACTCGATGGCAGTTGTGATTGAACTTATTCATACTGCAACACTACTGCATGATGATGTAGTCGACCAGTCATCAACCCGTCGCGGTCAAGAGACTGCAAATGAGTTATGGGGAAATGCCCCAAGCGTTCTAGTGGGAGATTTTCTTTATTCTAGAGCCTTTGAAATTATGGTTGAACCAAACTCAATGGCAGTTATGAAAATCTTGTCAAAAGCTACTAACCAGATTTCTGAGGGTGAAGTTCTCCAATTATTAAATATTAAAAATGCCAANGTCACTCAATCTGAATACTTTAACGTTATTGAAAGAAAGACGGCCTGTCTATTTAAGGCAGCTTGCCAAATAGCTGGCATTTTATCTAAGTCTGATAAAAATATAATTGANGCACTTGGTAGCTTTGGAATACACCTTGGAAATGCTTTTCAAGTCATTGATGACACCTTAGATTATGAATCTAACTCAATAGTAATCGGTAAGGAGATTGGGGATGACTTGTCTGAAGGAAAGGTCACATTACCAATGATTTATGCATTAGAACAAACAAGTGGTGCTGAGAATAAAATACTCTATGATGCGATTCAAGAAGCTGACTCGTCTAATATTGAAAACATTGTTGAGATTCTTTTAAGTGTTGATGCATTTCAATACAGTCGAAAAATAGCAAGAGANCAGTCAAATAGAGCCATAGAATCTCTTGACTTAATCCCAAGTTCAGAATATAAATCAGCTTTAAGACTTTTGTGTGAGCTGTCCCTAGAAAGAAATTCTTAGTTCAATTAATGCTCACTCCGAAACTTAAACAGCAGATTCGAGATTCTTTTGATGGCGCCAAAACTCAATTGAGTAATTTTAGTAATCGATCATCCCAAAACAAAATGATTGCTGAAATTTCAAAAACCTTGATGAGTGAATATCCCAATAAGAATCCAATTATCTGCGTTGAAGCGCCAACTGGAACAGGTAAAACTATGGCTTATCTTGTGAGCTGTCTTCCCATTGCGAAAACACGAAATAAGAAACTTGTTATTGCATCAGCAAATGTTGCACTTCAAGAGCAAATTCTTAACAAAGATATCGTTGAAGCAAAAAAATACTCGTCTGTAGATTTTGAATATGCTTTGGCAAAAGGCAGATCTAGATATGTCTGTATTAGAAATTTAATCAATCTTACAGAAGAAAATTCAAACTCCCCAGCACTATTTGAGGATACACTCCTGTGGGATGAAAAACCAACTAAAAGTGATTTGGATCAACTATCAGATATGGCTGATAGCTACACATCAACCAAATGGAGTGGTGAGATTGACGATCTGGAGAGACCACCAGATAACAGCCTTTGGCAAAAAATTGCTTGCAATAGATTTACCTGCAATTCAAAGAATTGCGAATTTTATAATGATTGCTCTTTTTTTAAAGCCAGAAAGAAGGCATCCCAGTCAGATGTAATTATTGCAAACCACGACCTTGTCCTCGCTGATATTATTAATGGAAACAATGTTCTTCCAGATGTAGAAGATTGTATCTTTGTGTTTGATGAANCCCACCATTTATCTCAAAAGGCTCTCTCTCATTTTTCAGTGGGTGGAAGNACTGAATTTATGAAGACCTCAATTCGCCAATTCCAGAGCGCGACAGATCAAATCATTAAAATCTCAAAATCTAAAACCTCCAACAATTACATTGAAAAANTTGACATCGCTATAAATGATCTCTCTGATTTACTGACTGATCTAGATTATTCAGATGACGTTTTCCTTTTTCCTATTTCTGGTATACCAGATGAAATAACAAATCTTACTAAACAAATATTCATTCTATTTAACTCTGCTTACAATGATTTTTATGAGCAAAAAGAGCATTGGGAGGAATATGTTAAAACTAACAAAATAGAGCAAGCAACTACTGATAATTTGAACAATATAATTGGTCAAAATAATCAGAATTTATCTTCAATTCTATCTCTTCTAACTACATTCAATCAAACTCCTGATCCGAGTAAACCGCCCTCAAGTAATTGGATTAGCTGCTCTAGACTTGCAAATAAAAAAAATAATTACCAACTAAATTCTGCAAAAATAGATGTCTCAAGTTCACTTGATCAAATGATATGGTCTAAAGCTGCTGGTGTGGTTTTAACATCAGCTACTTTAACGGCACTTGGCAGTTTTAATAGGCTCAATCAACAGCTGGGTTTAGCACCTTCTGAAAATCAATATCTCAGATTAGCATCACCTTTTAATCACAACTCAGTTGAATTTAAAATTGCTAAGTTTAAAGCAAGCCCTACAAATACATTTGATCATACTCAAGAGGTTGCACTTGAATTAAAAAATCGTATCGATACTAAATCTGCAACTCTTGTTTTATTTGCCTCAAATAGTCAAATGCAAAATGTTGCAGATGTAATCGAAAAATCAATAGATTGTGAGCTATTAATCCAAGGTGAATATAGTAAAAAAAACATCTTAGAAAGACATATTGAGAATAGAAAAAACGGCAAAGGCAGTATTATTTTTGGGTTAGATAGTTTTGCGGAGGGTGTCGACCTTAAGGGTGATAACTTAAATCATGTATTCATAGCTAAACTTAGATTTAGCGTTCCAACCTCTCCCATAGAAATGACCACTCAATCTTATCTTGAATCATTGAATAGAAATTCGTTTATGGAGATATCACTTCCAGATGCCTCATTAAGACTTATTCAAGCTAGTGGAAGGCTTATTAGAACTGAAACTGATACTGGAACAATTACGATTTTTGATAACAGATTAGTTAATAAGTTTTATGGCAAGCTTTTGATAGAAGCACTTCCAGAATTTAAAGTAGTAATAGAATAGATCTTAATCTAGATACTAAATCGTTTTTAAGTTCTTCAACAATTACTCTCTCAATAATTTTTTACAACTTTTTTTAAAAAAATATATTTTGTATACGAGCTAAAAAATATGAACTACATAACATAAAATACATTTTAATAACATAAGAGAATTATCGTTAAAAATGCAGCCAAAAAATCGCAGTAAAGAAAGTCAAAAAGTAACCCTAGTTGGTGCTTTCATTGATTTCATTCTTGCTGTCATAAAAATTGTCCTAGGTTTTATTGGGCAATCAGGCGCTTTAATTGCCGATGGAATTCATTCATTTTCTGATTTAATAACTGATTGGGTTACTTGGTATGCTGCAAAACTTTCAGGCGATGCTCCAGATGATGATCACCCGTATGGACATGAAAGATTCGAAACGGTTGCAACTCTCGGGTTAAGTATTTTTTTAGCAATTGTTGGTACCATTATTATTTTTGATGGCTTTGGTCGTTTTTCTAATCCTAACGAACTAAAACATGAAAGCTGGTTAATAGCTGCTGCAACTTTATCCATTCTTAGTAAAGAAGGCTTGTATTGGTATACANTAAAAGTTGCTAAGAATGTTAAATCAGANCTTCTAANGGCAAATGCCTGGCATCACCGAACGGATGCTTTCTCCTCTATTGTTGTCGTTATAGGAATTATTGGCGCTGCTAATGGATATTTTTTCTTTGATAGTGTTGCTGCTATTCTTGTTGGAGTCCTAATTATTTATATAGGTTGGCNACTTGGATTTGAGGCAACCAAGGAATTAGTTGATACTTCAATTGATCAAGAAGATATTAAAGCACTTCATTTAGCTTTATCTGAAATAAAAGGAGTTAAAAGTGTCCATACTCTNAGAACGAGAAAGGTTGGACATAAAAAATCTGCTGATGTTCATGTTCAAGTTAATCCTTTCTTATCAGTTAGCGAGGGTCATATAATCAGTGTTAGTGTTGAGCGTGTTGCTAAAGAATGCATTGAAGAACTTGATGATGTTACAGTTCATATAGATCCTGAAAATGACGAAGAAAAAGATGATGCNCCCTACAAAGATCTTCCAGAGCGTGCTCAAGCCCTAAAAATTATTAGTCAATCTTTAAAACTTGAAAATATTAATTACAAGATTGAGAAAACTCAACTTCATTATTTAGAAGGAGAGATACTGGTTGATTTTTANCTATCNATAGATTATCTAACAAATAACACAATAGAAGAGNTTCAATCAAAGCTCAGTTTAGCTCTTGAAAAGCTTCCAGGATTTGGTCAAGTTAAAGTTTACTATAGTTAAACTTATAGCGCATGATAACCATGGCAAATAGCNCCTGCAAGAGCATCNCCTGCATCAGCTTGTGGCGCTTTATTTAGTTTCAAGAGNTGCTGAACCATAAATGAAACTTGCTCCTTTGTGGCATGACCCCTTCCTACAACTGCTTTTTTTATCTGATTAGCTGTGTAATCAATAATTGGAATCCCTTTTCCACCTGCAGCTGAAATAATTGCGCCTCGAGCATGACCCAGTTTTATCGCAGCATCGGGGTTTGGCCTATCCGGTCGCATAAAGACTCTTTCTACCACAACAATATCAATCTCATGCTTATCAATAATTTCTTTAATTCCTTCATAGATAGTAATTATCCTGTCGTTTAAATCACCCTGTGTTCTTATACACCCACTATTGATATATGAAAACTTAAGTTTATTGGCCTCTATTAAGCCAAAACCAGTAATTCTTGAGCCAGGATCTATGCCGAGTATTTTCATGAAGCTATTCTATCAGCTAAGTAAAAACAAGCCAGTATTTTAGTAAAAAAGATATAATGCGCTTTAATTTTTAACAAGGGAGGCGTAATGTCCGTTATTGAACTATCACAATCCAACTTTGATGAAACATTAAGTAGCAATGACATTGTCATCATTGATTTTTGGGCACCTTGGTGTGGACCATGTCTTCAATTTGCCCCTACATTCAAGGAGGCATCAGAAAAAATTGAGGGAGTAACTTTTGCAAAAGTAAACACTGAAGATGAACAGGCGCTTGGTGCACACTTTGGAATAAGATCAATCCCCACCCTAATGATCTTTAGGGAACAAATCGGAATCTTCTCACAACCCGGCTCAATGACAGCAAAAGATTTAGAAGATTTACTGGATAAGGCTAAATCCATTAATATGGATGAAGTGAGAAAGGAACTAGAAAACCAGAAGCAGTCTTAAAATAAAAAATCTAAATATTTTTTTTCTTGAAAACCTACTATAACTTCATCATCTTTAATTAGTACTGGTCTCTTAATGAGAGTTGGATGTTTTGATATTAGTTCATAACCAATACTTTGTTTTTCATTATCTGATAAATTTCTGTAGGTTGTTGATCTTCTATTAACCAACAGTTCAATCCCGACAGCTTTCTTAAGATACTCATATTGTTTTTCTGATATTGGCCTTTCTCTATAGTCAATAAATTCATATGATATAGAATGACTTGTAAGAAACTTTAAAGCCTTTTTCACTGTATCACAATTCTTTATTCCATATATAGTGATAGCATTATTCATTTTAAACTTCTAGTAAGAATGTAACTGGGCCATCATTAA
>PASI01000008.1 GCA_002711905.1 Thiotrichales bacterium | reverse complement strand
AGAATTAGAATGTAACGAGAACTCAATAAATAAAGATTATATAATGGATTAAAAGCCTCGCAATACTTGAATTATGCATAATTCCTACCGTCAAGCCAAATTTCTCTTATCGTGTCCTTCTCTTAAGGGCTGTCCAAATGATAGTGGCTATGAAGTGATTTTTGCAGGCCGCTCAAATGCAGGAAAATCGAGCGCAATAAATACATTAACTGAACAAAAAAAATTGGCTAAAGTAAGTAGAACGCCGGGCAGAACTCAGCACCTTGTTTTTTTTGAGCTTGGAAATGATCGAAGACTTGTTGACCTCCCAGGTTATGGCTATGCCAAAGTTCCAGACTCAATTAAGCGTGATTGGCATCAGAATATGAGTCAGTACTTTGATAATCGTAAATGTATTAAGGCCGCTATACTGGTGATGGATTGTCGCCATCCTCTTAAACCTTTCGACCAAATGATGCTGGAATGGTGCATTAATAGCAAAGTGCCAGTAAACATCTTATTAACTAAATCTGATAAATTAAAAAAGGGTGCTGCAAGCTCTGCCAGGCTTTCAGTTATGAAAGCGGTTAAAGATTTTCCATCAGTCAATGTCCAGCTATTCTCATCTTTAAAAAAGGAGGGGGTTTCTGAACTATGTATGTATTTAGACAAAGTATTTGAAATGAGTAATGAGAGTTAATATAGATCTCTCATCAATTCAAGCAAAAGATACAATCATTGCTGCGAATAATCGTCAAGCTCTTGCTATTAAGAAATCAATACCTCTTGCAAGTGGCGCTTCTAAAATACCCAGAATATTTTCCTATCAATCTTGGATTGAAAAGTTTTGGAGATCTCATAACCCAACTAAAGAATATCGTCTACTAAGCCACCTTGAGCTTAGGTTTTTAATAAAAAAGTTTTGTAAAGATAGTCCTGCTAAAAATCCTGAAACCTTCATTGAAGAATTGATTAAATGCTATAGACTTTGTAAAAGCTACGGAATCCCAATTGCTGAATTCAAAACGTTTCCATCCATCACATCTAAGTTATATGTTGAAATAATAGATAGATTTGAAAAATTTAAAAATGATAATAAGTGCATAGACCAAACCGATATTCTCAACTTATCCTTATCAAATCTTAAGCATGATCACCTCAATGAAGAGCGCTATTATCACTATGGATTCAATGAACCAACTCCCGAGCAAAGAGAGCTCTTCAAAGCCTTTGAATGTTCGCCATTGGCAAATCGTAAAATAACAAGTCATTCGCAGAATTATTCATTCATTGATCAAGAAGCTGAATTAAAAACAATAGCGAAATGGGCCAGGGAAATCAATACCAATAATCCTGAAAAAAAAATTGGCATCGTCATCCCAAATTTAAATGACTTGCAACACATAGTGAAGACATCGTTTGATCTTGAGTTCTCATCACAACTAATTGAAACTCATCAAAAGCCATACAATATATCTTTGGGAATTCCTCTTGGCAATTACCCTCTGATTAACAATCTTTTTTCCATTATGAGGCTATCTTCGCAACTTATCAATGGTCGTGTTGAACATGAGTTGTTGATGCAGGTGGCTACTTCACCCTATATTAAAGGTGCAAGAAGTGAACAAAATAATCGTGCGTTACTTGTCAATAAAATTCTAAAAATTGGCTCAAAAGAGAGTCAAGCCAAAAAAATTATTGAATTATGCGGTGACTGTTCATTACTCAAAGAGATTTTTATTTCAATCAGTACTCTTAAATGTGCAAAAAAATCAACATTAGAGGATTCTTTAGATTTAATCAACTCAATTTTATTTCTTTGTGGCTTTACTTCAGATCGAAGCCTTTCAAGTAGTGAATATCAAATTTTTGAAAAGTATCAAATGGAAAGCTTGATTCTTAACAAAATGTCAATATTTCACAAAAAATCATCTCTAATAGACGTACTTGAAATTTTAATCGCTCACATGAATGCGGTGATATTTCAACCTCAAAGTGGTCCTGCTAATATTCACATATTAGGCTCATTGGAAGCTGAAGGATTATTTTTTGATTATGCCTGGGTCTCAAGTATGACTAGTGATTTCCTGCCAGGAAAAATAAAAATGCCTCTATTTATCCCTCCTAAAACTTCTATTGAATACTCCTTGCCAAGCACAAGCTTCACACTGATAACTAAAGAGAGTGAGGCAACTCTTAATAACTTATTAAATCTAAGTAGTCATCTAATAAATAGCTATTCAAAAACTTCCAATAACCGTGATGAGCTTCCAACACCCTATATAAATTTTGAGGATTATCCTAATACCATAGCGCATGAAACATTGCCAAAAGAAATGGAATTGATAGATGATTTTATCGCTCCCGAGATAGATAATTTTGAAATTAAGAAAGGTGTCAGTACTCTTCAAGATCAAATTAGTTGCAGTTTTAAAGGTTTTGTAAATAGACTTAATATTCAAGAATTTGATGAAACTCACATTGGTCTCAGTAGACTTGAGCAGGGGAGTCTTGTTCATAAAATTTTAGAAAGTTTTTTCAATGAAATATCATCGAGTTCAAAATTAAATAAACTCTCTGAAGCCAAACTTCAGGAGCTCATTAGTAAACATATTGGGTCGGCCTGTAAAGAAATTTCTCAATCAAACTTTAAATCAATCGAAAAGGAAAGGCTCACAAAAATTATCAACAAATATATTAAGCTTGAAAAAAACCGTGAATTCTTTCAAGTAATAAAGACAGAGTCAGAATCCAAAGTTGATGTAAATGGCCTTAAATTCTCTACTCGAATAGATCGAATGGATCAAATGGAAGACGGCAAAAAACTCATCATTGATTATAAAACAGGTCAAAACGTTAATTTGAGTCAACTGACTGGTGATCCTTTAGAGCAGGCTCAGCTTCCAATCTATGCGATTACGAATCCAGTTGATGGCGTTGCCTTTGCAACTGTAAACGCTAAAGATTGTCAGTTTAAGGCAATAACAAAAAATAAACATGATTTGCCAATAAGTCAACAAGCGATTAAAAGAATGCCAGAGTGGAATAAGCAGGTTTCAGAGTGGAAGTCAGAACTCAACTCAGCAAGTCAAAAATTTCAGGAAGGGGTCGCTGAAGTTTTACCCACAATAAATGCTTGTGATTACTGTGATTATGATTTACTTTGTAGATTTGAGAAATCTGGCAATAACCGATAGTCTTTCTTCTAATAGTTCTTGAGCAATATTCAGATTTTTTAAATCTGAAATCTTTATTGAGTTAAGTAAAGTTTGTAATTGGACAATGTGGGCTGTATTTATCCCAAGATTATCAAAAGTGGTGAGAATAATTTCGAACCTTTTTTGTCGCCTCAATCCATCACTCTTAAGAAAGAAATTTAATATATCTTGAGGGCTATGATCTACAAATTCTGATGCAAAATGATGCCACATTGAAACAAGCTCAGCAATCTGCTGAAAATCTTTTGGGCACTTAAGGTGTTCGCAAAGTGACTGAATATTTGTTGTACTTTGATTATAAAGCCAGAGAGCAAACTTTACTTCAGGATTCTGATTTAACTTATCAAGTAACTTGAAATTTTCATTTTGAACAGCTTCTAGCATCGGAAATAATTTTTGGTAAGCGCCTGACTCCATTAACACATCAAAAAAAACAGAGGTTGACACAGAACTCATTGAAAGAGATATTTCCTTAAAAACTCTCTCTGGTGTCAGCGCATCCACCTCGCCTGAAACGACCATCTTTTTCATTAAATCAAGAGTTTTTGAGTCTATAGTAAAGCCAAGATTGTTAAATCGGGATGCAAACCTTGCTGTCCTGAGAACTCTCACTGGGTCCTCAGAAAAAGCATCAGAAACATGACGGATTTTTTTCTGTTTTAAATCCTTGATTCCATCAAAGGGGTCAATATATTCTCCAGTTCCATCCTTATTTTGAGCTATAGCGTTAATAGTTAGATCTCTTCTAGAGAGGTCCTGCTCCAAAGTCACAGAATTCGATGTATCAAACTCAAAACCCTTATACCCCTTACCAATCTTTCGTTCTATACGAGCTAAAGCATACTCATCATTAGTTTTTGGATGAAGAAACACAGGAAATTCTTTTCCAACCTGACGAAAACCTAAAGACTTCATCTCCTCAGGAGATGATCCAACTACGACAAAGTCCTTTTCTGTTGTTTCGGTAGCGACACCTAAAATCCTATCCCGAATTGCGCCACCAACTAAAAATTCTTTCATAAATTTTAACTTTAGATATTGATGTTAATCTCAAATTTCTCTTATAATACACGAATGAACAAAAAGAAGAATTTATCACCCGAAGCTTATCACATCACTCAAGAATGCGGAACTGAGCCGCCTTTCTCTGGTGAGTATTATAACCATAGTGAAACTGGAAACTATCACTGCATCTGTTGCGACGCATTGTTATTCGAATCTAGCACTAAATTTGATTCAGGAAGTGGCTGGCCGAGTTTTTATGAGCTCGCTAATAGTGATTGTGTAAGACAATTAGAAGATGATTCATTAGGTCATATGAGAATTGAAGTGAGATGCTCCTCATGTGATTCTCATTTAGGTCATGTTTTTCCAGATGGGCCACAACCAACTGGAAAACGCTACTGTATTAACTCTGTTGCTTTAAATTTTTCTGGTGATTAATCGTAGCTGATTTAGATAGGGTAGTCTTTTTTAAAATAAAAGCACCATTGCTGCAAGAAAAGCCAAGAAAATTGAAAAGCCTTTTTTGAGTTTATTGCTATCCAACTTATGTGTAACTTTTGCTCCTAATGGTGCAAAAAAAATACTCGCAGCAACTATTGTAATCAGCGCTTCAAAGTTTACAAAACCAATACCTCCAGTTGGAAGAGCTTGAGATAAACCAGCCACCATAAAACCAATACTTCCAGCAATAGCAATTGGCATTCCAACTGCTGCAGAAGTTGCAATAGCGTTTTTAATTTCAACATTGTTATAAACTAAGAATGGAGTGGTCATTGTCCCGCCACCAATTCCAACCATAGCTGAAATCAAACCAATAAAATAACCTGCAAAAGACCAAATCCACCTTGATAAGTTATCAGCATGGCTGGATGCACTGATGCCAAACCACATAATTAAAGCCACAGTAATTTCAAAAAAAGCAAAGAACATTCTTAGAAAGTCAAAGCTCAAATATTTCGCCAAAATAGCCCCGCTATATGAGCCCAACAGAATTGTTGGAGTAAGCTTAACAAAGTTTCTCCAAAGAATAGCGCCATGACGATGATGAGCATAAAGACTTGAGATAGATGTAAAGACAATGACCGCTAGAGCAGTTCCAATTGAGGTATGCATTAAGATTGATTGATCTATCGATGGGGCCAATAGATAAAGCAATACTGGGACAATTATTAAACCACCACCAATGCCAAGAAGGCCTGCTACAAAACCAGAAAAGGCGCCAAGTAATAAAAAGAGGATCGTTAATTCACTCATAACCTATAGTCAATTTGATACCTATCAGCTTTTCCAAATATGTTCGGCGAAGTGTTTTCTGCACATTGATTGGTATCGATCATTGCCGCCAATTACCACCTGGTCACCGTCCTCAATTACGTTTCCATTTTCATCAATACGAACCACCATTGTTGCCTTACTTCCACAGTGGCAAATGGTTTTCAATTCTATGAGATTATCTGCCCATGCAAGTAGATGTTGGCTACCAGGAAAGAGTTCTCCACGAAAATCTGTTCGAATTCCGTAACACAAAACTGGAACATCAAAACTATCTACAGCTTGTGCCAATTGTCTTACTTGCTCTCTACTAAGGAATTGACTTTCATCAATCAAAACACAATCAATAGGATTCTTAAGATTTTGCTCTGAAAGAATATTTAATAAGTCATCNTCTTTATGAAATAGATGCGCCTCTGCTTCAAGCCCAATTCGTGAAGTAACTTTGCCTACACTATAACGATTATCAATTGCTGCAGAGAGAATAAGAGGAGTCATGCCCCTCTCTTTATAGTTGTAAGCTGACTGAAGAAGGGAAGTTGATTTACCCGCATTCATTGCAGAATAATAAAAGTAAAGTTTTGCCACAGCACAAACCTTAAATTAATAATAAAGTANTATTATAACCCTTGGTGTCAACTAGAAATGCTGCTTCATTGAAGCTCTTTGTGATTAGAGTATTCACTTAGAACTTCAGGATTTTCTAGTGCAGTCTTATTGTCAATAGGTTCATTATTAATAGCCTTTTGAACCGCTAATTCAACAATCTTGCCACTCTTTGTTCGTGGTATATCTGAGACCTGAAGTATTAAATCAGGTACATGTCTAGGAGTCGTATTGCTTCGAATTTGATTTACAATTTTTTCTTTTAAGGTTGAACTCAATAGTTTTTCTTTCTCTAGCTTTACAAAAAGAATGATTCTAGAATCATCTTCCAAATTTTGTTCTACCACAATAGACTCTAAAACTTCATTTAGAAGTTCGACTTGTCTATAAATTTCAGCAGTACCTATTCTTATCCCACCTCGATTCAGAGTGGTATCTGAACGCCCATAAAAAATCATTCCATCATTATCCACGAGCTTCACATAGTCGCCATGGCACCATACATTAGGGTAACGTCCAAAATATGAGTTTGAATATTTTTTCATACCTTTGTCATCCCAAAACATTACCGGCTTTGATGGGAAAGTCTTGGTACAGACTAATTCACCTTTGCGCCCNTTAACTGGTGATTCTGACTCATCCCAAACTTCAACTGACATTCCAAGACCTCTAGTCTGAAGCTCTCCTCGATAAACAGGAAGAATATTTGAGCCTAAGACGAAACATGAAACAATATCAGTTCCTCCAGATATTGAAGAAAGACAGATGCTATTTTTAATCTTTTCATAGACATAGTCAAAACAATCAGAGCTCAATACAGATCCTGTAGAAAGCATCATTCTCATAGAGCTCAGGTTATGCGAATTCATTGGATTTAAATCTAGCTTACGACAAGCATCTATAAATTTAGCAGAAATACCCATGACATTAAATTTCTCTTGTTCTGCATAATCAAATAATATGCTTTCATTATTTTTTAAAACAGGTGACCCATCATAAAGCATTAATGTTGCNCCCGATGCCANTCCACTAATAAGCCAGTTCCACATCATCCAGCCACATGTTGAAAAATAAAAAACTCGCTCGCCCTCTTTGATATCACAATGAAGATTATGTTCTTTTTTATGTTGAATTAATGTCCCTCCTGCTCCATGGACAATACACTTTGGTACCCCAGTTGTTCCTGAGGAAAACAAAATATAGAGTGGGTCATTAAATTTGAAACGCTCAAAAATTAACTCCTTTGTTTCCTTATTACTTACAATCTCATCAAAATTTGTTGCTTGTTTCAAATTGATATTATTTGCTTTTTCATCAATATAGCGAACTAGTATAGTTCTCTCTAAAGTTGGTAACTTTGAAATAATACTTTGATTTTTTTCAAGGCAATTGAAAATTCTCCCATTGTAAAGATATGCATCTACACAAATAAAAACCTTTGGCTCGACTTGGCCAAAACGATCTAAAACGCCCTGGACACCAAAATCAGGTGAGCACGATGTCCAAATTGCACCAATACTGGATGCAGCTAACAGGGCAATCACTGTCTCTGGCATGTTTGGTAGGAATCCAGCTACTCTATCGCCTTTCACTACGCCTTTACTTTGAAGCCAGTATGATAACTGTGCAACCTGATTATATAGCTCATGGTATGTCAGGCTAGTTTTATACTTATCCTCCCCCCAAAAAACAATTGCCTCAGTGCTATCTCTTTTTGATAGAAGATTTTCAGCAAAGTTTAATTCTGAGTCTGCAAACCANTCTGATTTTAAAAAATCATTTTTATTTTTCAATGCATCAGAAGATTTGCGATTTGCATTTAGTGAAGAAAATTCCCAAAACAAGCTCCAGAAAGATTCTGGAAAATCAATTGACCACTGATANAGCTCATGAAAGTTTGCAAGGTTTGTCTTAAACTCTTGGTTAACCTGTTGGATAAAACTCCAAGCTTGGGTATTTTGAATTTGGTCTTCTGTAGGTCTCCAAAGTAACTTTTTCATTTAATGTACTGACTTGAAGTAATAACTAAAATGATGATNTTTATTGATTTTTTATCCACTCTTTTAAGAGCGAGACGCCTTTGACTATTCTTGGACAAATTATATCTAACTTATCTGAAGATAACTCCGTTTCAGAAACTAATCTAAGTGCCTCTTCACCATCAAAATCTACGAATGCAATTCGAGACAATAATCTACCTCTTTCTATGCCAAAGTCAGAACCAGGCAGCATTGCGAAACCAACTTCATTAAGTATGTTTTGACAAAGTATTTTGTCATCATTGATTTTCGCAGCAATATTTGAAATATTTGAAAAGTCACATATCATGTAAAACCCTCCTTGTGGCTTTTGACAACTAACGCCAACAGAAGACAATTCATAATGAACAAAGTCTGCAATCGTTTTTAAAATGAGTCTAGAATTATTTAGAAACTCTGAGTGGTCCTCTGAGTATGCTTTAATTGCTGCAAACTGGATTGGAGCGCTCACAGCAGTATAAGTTTCGCTAGCAATGGCTCTTATACTTTCCTTAATATAGCTTAACTCCTTTGGAAAAGTTAGAGTTCCTAATCTCCATCCTCCAGCACCACACCATTTACTGAGCCCACTGCTGATAATAGTATTTTCAGGATAGAAATGAGTGAGAGATTTATACTCGCCTGTGAAATCTAGTTCAGCATATATCTCATCAGCAATAATAATAATTTTATGTTTTTTGGCAACTTTAGCAAACTCCCTCAGGTTATTGTGGATTGTTCCTGAAGGATTATTTGGAGAATTCAAAATCAANAGTTTATTAACTGACTTTAGTTTTTCACAAGATTTATCAAGCTCCTCAGGACTAAGGTGCCAATTAGTTTCTGCAGTAGCTTTAATCCAATGAACTTTTTTATTTAGAATTTGAGCTTGTGGCTCATAAGATACCCAGCTTGGACTTGGGAGTATTAAATCACAATCTAAAGCCAGTTGGGTTTGAAAAATCAACTCCTTTGAACCAGGCCCAATCATGACATTTTCAGAATCATAATTATATTGATTTTTGTTTGAATGATATTTAGCAACCTCTTCTCGAAGGCCTAATAAGCCAGATACGTTAAGATAGTCTTTTTGGTGAGAATGTTTTTTTAACTCGTCAACAATTACCTTGGGTACAGGGAAAGGTGATTGGCCAAGCCCGAACTTAAAAACTTCTTTGCCTTCTTCAATAAGCTGTTTAGAAAGTTCATTGATNGCCAAAGTGGCTGAAGTTTTTAAACTTTTAATATTATTATGTATATTCATATCAATCTATCACACGTTAATTAACAATTTTTCGCCTTCTTCTTAATTGCACAATTCCGACAAATCCTATTAATAATACTGCTGGAATATATACAATCTGTTTTGGCATAGTCTCCCTCTCTTGAAGAACAGATGTGATGACCCATCCACTATCAACACCAGCAACTTTTATTGACTCAACCTGTTTATTAATTGCTCGATTTCCTGAAATTCCTGGAAGAACCATCGCAACCTCCATGTCTCCAAACAAATCATCTATTTGTAGACCTGTGTTATTTATTCTTTCTCTGCCTGATTCGCCTTCAGCTAAAGGCAATAAAAATGTATAACTTCTCTCAACCCCTTCAAGTGTCTCACCCTCTACTACAAAACGTATATGCTCCCCCTCCGTCATTTTATCAGCCACTGTAAATAAGTCCTTACCTGGCATATTCTCAAAAGGAGGGTCTACCTTATCCCAAAAATAACCTGGCCTAAAGAACATAAATGCCACAATTAACATTAAGAGGGTTTCCCATAATCGATTTTTAATGAGCCAGTAACCTTGGGTTGCTGAAGCAAAAAGTAAGATTGCAATAACAGATGAGACAACAACTGATATAAAACTAATTGCGCTGTCAATTCCAATCATGAGTAACTGAGTGTTAAATATAAAAATGAAAGGAAGGACTGCTGTTCTCATATCATAAATAAAACCCTGAATTCCAGTTCTTATTGGATCCCCTTTAGAAATTGCTGCTGCCGCATAGGCAGCTAGTCCTACTGGTGGGGTATCATCAGCCAAGATCCCAAAATAAAATACAAACATATGAGCTGCTATAAGAGGAATAGCAACATTATTAGCTGCCCCTAAGCTCATAATAACGGGAGCCATTAAACTTGAGACTACTATGTAATTAGCCGTTGTCGGTAAACCCATTCCTAAAATAAGGCTTATCATAGCTGTAAAAAGAAGTATTAAAAATAAGTTGCCTGCAGCAATGAATTCAACCCAACCTATAATCAACTGACCGACGCCAGTCAATGTAACCGTGCCAACAATAATACCTGCAGCGGTAGTCGCAACACCNACACCAATCATATTTCTTGCGCCATTCACAAAACCTAATTTTAGATCGGTTAAACTAGAAAATAGGTGTTGAGTAATATTAGATTCGCCTCTAAATACTCCTAAAAAAAACTTTTGAGTAAGTACTATAAACATCATAAACATNGTCGCCCAGTANACTGAAGTTTCAGGCGAAAATCGTTCAACAGTTAATAACCAAATTAATAAAATAACTGGCAACAAAAAATGCAAACCTGCTTTGACTGTCTTACCGACTTCAGGAATTTCAATAATTTCTCCAGAGGGTAAATTTGGCATTTTTGAAACTGAGTATAAGAGTGCAAGATAGCTAGTTATCATAATTAATGCAATAATAAAAGTGCTTGCCTCTCCACCTATTACTTTGATTAATTCAAAGAAGGGAGGAAGCACCCATACAAGCACACCTAAAACAATTAGAACACTACATATACCAATTAATCTATCAACTTTATTGAGTTTGTTCGTTCTAGTAAGACCCTCCATTCCAGACTTTAGTGCTTCCAGATGAACTATATATATAAGTGCAATATATGAAATGACTGCAGGCAAGAAAGCATGCTTAATCACCTCAATGTAAGAAACTCCCACATACTCAACCATTAGAAATGCGGCAGTTCCCATAATTGGAGGGGTTAGTTGACCATTCGTTGAAGATGCAACTTCAATTGCTCCAGCTTTTTCAGAGGAAAAACCAACCCTTTTCATTAATGGAATTGTAAAGGTGCCAGTGGTTACAACATTGGCAATAGAGGATCCAGAAATCATGCCTGTCATTGCTGATGAGACAACTGCAGCTTTTGCAGGGCCTCCTCGATAATGCCCAGTTAGCGCATATGCCACCCTTATGAAGTAATTACCAGCACCTGCTCTTTCCAATAATGCACCAAAAAGAACAAACAAGAAAACCATACTTGCTGATACTCCAACAGCTATACCAAATGCTCCTTCTGTCGTGATCCACATATGGGAAACAATTTTATTTAGAGAGGCTCCTCCATAACCTCCTGCTCCAATAAACGCATAAGTCAAGGCGATTATTGCAACAATCATTAGTGGAGGCCCTAGGGATCTTCTTGTGGCTTCTAAAAGAAGCAGAAGTCCAATAATACTTAAAAATAAGTCAGATGAGTTTGGAACCCCCAGACGCATTTCAAAAGCCCTTGAATCCCATACCTGATTATAAATCAAATAAAAACAAGACAATGCAATAAGAAGCCCCATCAACCAATCGGACCATGGAATTCTTACTCTTGATGATCTTTTAAATGCGGGATAACTTACAAATGCCAAAAAGCCAGCAAATGAGACATGAACCCTTTTAACGACATCGGCATTCATCCAAGGGGTAAATTCCAAAACTAGGGGCGAGGAAACGTATAGCTGGAATAGTGACCATGCCATAGCAACGTATATTAATACGTCTCTAATTAATTTATTTTCTGGGCTTCTAATTCCAGTTTCTGGGTTAACTTCCATAAGTAATATTCTACAAAAAAAAAGGATGGCAAAGCCATCCTTTTCTTCAATAAATTAATATTACATCAAACCTGCTTCTTTATAGTATTTTGCAGCACCATTATGAAGAGGAGCAGACAATCCATCTTGAATCATTTCTGCTTTCTTTAAGTTAGCAAATGCAGGGTGAAGCTTTTTGAAAGAATCAAAATTTTCAAAAACACCTTTAACAATACTATGAATTACATGGTCAGATACCGCAGCTGAAGAAACAACAGTAGCGCCTACACCAAATGTTACTGTGTCGTCAGGATTTCCATTGTACATTCCACCTGGAATAGTAGCGGTTCGATAGAAGTCATTATTAGCAACTAGCCCGTCTACTGCGGATCCAGTGACATTTACTAAGACACTATCACATGATGTTGTGGCTTCTTTAATTGAACCTGATGGGTGACCAACAGTAAAGACCATTGCATCAATCTTATTATCGCAAAGTGCTTTTGATTGTTCTGAAGACTTCAGTTCAGAAGCAAGAGCAAATGTTGATTTATCCCAACCAAGGGCGTCCATTAAGACTTCCATAGTTCCTCTTTGTCCAGATCCTGGATTACCAATGTTTACTCGCTTACCTTTTAAATCCATAAGATCACGGATTCCTGAATCAGCACGAGCTACGACAGTGAAAGGCTCAGGGTGAACAGAAAATACAGCCCTTAAGTCTGTAAATGCTCCGGCATCAGAAAACTTACTAGTTCCGTTATAAGCATGGNACTGCCAATCTGACTGCGCAACACCTAAATCTAATTCACCAGCACGAATTGTATTGATGTTGTATACCGAGCCACCAGTTGATTCAACTGTGCAACGAACGCCATGACTTGCTCTATCTTTATTCACTAGGCGACAAATAGATCCACCAGTCGGGTAGTAAACACCCGTCACTCCACCAGTTCCAATAGTAACATATTGATCTGCTGCTGAGACTGCAGTTGAGGCTGTCATACTACCAAGAAGTAAAGCTGATAATAGTGCACTAATAAAATTAATTTTTTTCATTTTTTTCTCCTTAATTTATAAATTATGTTTTTTAATAACAAATTAAAAAAGAATATATAAATTCCTCTTAAATTTGAGTAATAATCCATATTAGACATTTTCTCTTTCAAGAAAATCATCTAATAAATAAGTTAATTTTTAGCTATAACTTAAGAGCGTAAACCTTAAAACGCACTTCATTTATACCATAATAAAGACATTACAAAGCTCATACTGAGCTATTAATTTGTTTTCAACTCCCTTCTTAGAACTTTTCCAACGTTAGTTTTTGGTATCTCTTTGATAAATTCGATATGCTTTGGAACTTTATAAGCTGTCAATTTTTCCCTACAAAAACTTATAATTTCATCCTCACTTGCAGTTTGTCCATCATGAAGAACAATAAAGACTTTTACAAGCTCTTGAGATCCCTCTCCTTTAATTCCAACACAACCACATTCAAGTACAGCTGGGTGTTCATTAACAACTGCCTCTACCTCATTTGGAAAGACATTAAAACCCGAAACAATGATCATATCTTTCTTTCGATCGACAATAAAAATATTACCAGTTTCATCGATTCGAGCAATATCACCTGTCATAAACCAATTATTTTCATCAAGACCTGAGACTTCAGACTTCCAATATCCACTCATAACCTGTGGGCCTCTGACACAAAGCTCTCCAACAGCATTNGTTTCTGAAAGAGCATTACCATTTTCATCCCTAATCTCAATCTCAGTGAAGGCTGCAGGAAGACCCACAGAGCCTGTAAATTCAGTCTGCTTGTAGTCATTAACACTAACCAATGGTGAAGTCTCAGTTAGTCCATACGCCTGCCAGATTACAGATTTCGTGACCTCCGCCCATCTCTTTGCAGTTGTATCTAATGCAGCCATACCACCACTCAATGACATAAGCAAATTACTAAAATCTAGCTCCTTAAAGCCATCATAATTCAATAGCGCCTCATAAAGAGTATTCACACCTGAAATCATATGAAATTTATGTTTTTTCATTATTGANACGAAAGTTTTTAGATCTCTTGGATTAGTAATCAGGACACTTCTTCCACCAATATGGAACAACATGAAGTTGTGGACAGTTAATGCAAAAATATGATACAAAGGCAGAGGGCAAATAGCGATTCTTTGCTCGTTTCTTGAATCATCGTACATTTTAGGATCAATTGTAAAAAAGGCTTGTATGATATTTGCAAGAATATTTCTGTGAGTCAGAACAGCGCCTTTTGATACACCCGTTGTACCCCCAGTATATTGAAGAAAAGCTGTGCTTTCAATTGAAATATCTAATGATTCAGAACTAGAACCTTCATTNTCTTTCAAAACATCAAGAAACATTTTTGCACCATCAATGTGGTATTTTGGGACTAACTTTTTTACCTTTCTAGTGACTAAATTAATAATCTTGCCCTTGAAGCCAAGAAGATCACCAACAGTAGTGACCAGCACCTTCTCTATGCTAGCGAGATCTGATTTTGCAGCAACATTGGCAACGCCCTCCCAAACCATCAATAATTTGGCTTCGCTATCTCTTAGAACGTGTTCAAGTTCCCTTTGAGTGTAAAGAGGATTTATATTAACAACAACGATACCGGCTTTTAAGGCACCATAAACAATAACTGGGTACACCAGCATATTTGGCATCATGACAGCAACCCTATCACCCACCTGAAAGTTAGCGCTGAGCCATGAAGCAAAAGAGTTGACCTGATCAGACAGATCGTTGTAGGACATTTCGACCCCAAAACTTTCGAATGCTATCTTTTCTTGGTGCTCCTTACAACAGTTCTCAAAGAACTCTACTAAGTTTCCATGCTCATTAAAAAACTCAGTTTCTTCTAGTTTACTTGGTATTTTAGTTTCCATTTTCTGCCCTCAATTAGTATCAAATTTTTTTCAGTTTGCCTATTAATATTTCCTTGTATTGATTATAAACCTCTCCATCCTTTTTGAGAGCATAACATGAATTGGCATANTTCTTTTCTATTGATTTTGCTTCTTCTTCAGTGATAGTTTTAGCTTCACCACCAGTTTTTTCTTTCCATAGAGTTTGGTATGCGATTGTTCCAGCGTAGGCTAGTAAGTCAGTAATATGCCTACAGCCCTTTTCACCGCCTAGAGCCTTGATAACCTTTCTATTAAAACCTGCAATGACATATTCACCCTTTAATTTTTGGCAATTTTTAACTGCCTGTGGACAAATATTATAAGGAGAGGCATTAATCACAGCCTCTATATCGATAATTTGTCGTTCATCATCTAAGGTCAGTCTAAGGGCCATGTCATGGAGAGGCTCTCCAGCGCTGATATACCCACGATGCATATTTTTAAATGAGTAGGTTTTACTATCNATAAGAAAAACATCTATATCCCACAAGCCATCTTCTCTTTTATAGCCCTTTCCCTCAATAGTTCTATTATGTTTTAAGTCTCTCCTTGCTGGTTTAGATAACATTGATTTTTCCTTATGTGATTCGATTTCTTGATTTTGTATATTGCTGCTCTAATTCTAACAGTAAATCCTCAACACTTGGCACATTGGAAATAGACCCAACGCCTTGACCAGCAGAAAAAATATCTTTCCATCTCTTGGCTGTAGCCTTACTGACATCAAAATCAACCTTAAGCTTTTGCTTTATAAGAGGCATAATCATTTTTTTAAAGTTAGAGAGTGTTGATTGAATTCCTCCANCATTTGGAGAGATTCCAGCATTTTGAAGCGACTGTTCAAGCCAGTTTCCATTAACCCCTGTAATTTTATTGGACTTAATAATATCACTTGCTGATGCATTTAAAATCATTTGCTTATAGTCATCAGTCGCATCGCTCTCTTGGGTGGCAATAAAGCGAGTTCCCATATATGCCATGTCTGCGCCCAAAGCTTGAATTGCTAAAACTGAATCACCAGAACTTATACTTCCACCAACTATAATTGTTCCGTCAAATATATCTCTCACCTCTGAGACAAAGGCAAATGGCGACAAGTCGCCCGTATGGCCGCCTGCACCATTACAAACCAGAATTAGGCCATCGACTCCTGCGCTAATTGCTTTTTTTGAGTGATATAAATTGATCACATCAGAATATACGAGGCCACCATATTCATGAACTTTTTTGACAACCTCTTTAGGGTTTCCAAGAGATGTAATAACGATTGGTGGTTTGTGCTTAAGTATTAATTCTATATCATCATTACTTCTAGCATACATTTTACTAACTATGATGTTTACGGCCCATGGTAGCGCTTCATTGCCTGCACCTAAAGCCTGTGTTATTTCAGTGAATTCCTGATCTAAGGCTTCCAAAGTGCGACAGTTTGCAGTTGGAAAGGAGCCAACAATACCTGCTTTAGAAGATGCAATCACAAGCCTTGCATTGGACACAATAAACATCGGTGACTGAATAATTGGCAGCCTTAGTTGATTAATAAAGTCTTGGTTTAACATCTTTTTATTATTCCAGCTGCGCCCATTCCAGTTCCAATACACATGGTTACCATTCCATAATCAATCTTTTCTCTTTGCATTGCCGACACAAGTGTTGCCACTCTAATTGCTCCAGTNGCTCCTAGAGGGTGTCCAAGCGCTATAGCACCTCCAAGCGGGTTNACCTTTTCTGGATCAAGTTTCAATTCCTTAATAACAGCGAGAGATTGAGCNGCGAAAGCTTCATTGAGCTCAATCCAGCCTATCTCATCCAAACCAAGCCCTAATGAACTTAAAACTTTTGGCACCGCCTTGACTGGCCCAATACCCATAATTTCAGCAGGAACACCTGCAACTGAAAAGCCCATAAACTCGGCCTTAGGGGTTAGATTATATTTTTCAACCGCNTCTTCACTGGCAACAAGTACTGCGGCAGCTGCATCCGACATTTGAGAGCTGTTGCCCGCTGTAACTGAACCGTCTTGTGCAAACACGGTTCTTAATTTTGCTAAAACTTCTATGCTTGTATCCTCCCTTGGGCCTTCATCTTTAGAAACAAGATTGGTGTTTTTTATATATTCATTAGATTTGACTGAGTAGCTGTCATCGACAGTTGATATTGGAACAATTTCATTTTCAAATAAGCCACTATTATTTGCATGAATAGCCTTTTGGTGGCTCTCATAAGCAAATTGGTCTTGNNCTTCTCTAGAAATACCATATTTTTGAACGACTTTCTCAGCTGTTAGTCCCATACCATAAGCAATAGAAATATTCTCGTCTGACAAAATTTTAGGATTCATTGATGGNNTGAAGCCGGTCATTGGAACACTGCTCATACTCTCAACTCCAGCGGCAATGACCAGATCAGAAGAGCCAGACTTAATGAGGTCAGCTGCATTAGATACAGATTGAAGCCCGGACGAGCAGAACCTATTGAGCGTATAGGCAGGGGTCGAATCTGGCAGACCAGCAAGCAACGTTGCTATTCGCGCTATATTTAATCCCTGAGGCCCCTCTGGCATTGCACAGCCGACAATAATATCATCAATACTATGATTAATTTTTTGACTAGAGTCTGATGCCTTAAGCACGCTCTGTATTGCATGAACCAATAGGTCATCAGCTCTTGTCTTTGAAAGAAGTCCTCTGGCTTTACCTACTGGAGTTCTTTTTGCATCGATAATATAGGCTTTTCTCATCATGTTCTCCAGTTAGTTGCGAAGGGGNTTACTGTTTCTNAGCATATACTCAATTCTATCTTGAGTTTTCTGAGTGCCCAATAGCTCTACAAAGTATTTTCTTTCAAGGTCTAAAATCATTTTTGAGTTCACTACTGTGTTCTCCTCTACTAGAGATCCAGTCATCACTTTGGCTAATGAGGAGATGCAGTATTTGTCATGCTCTGACATAAAGTGCCCCTCAAAAAGGTTCGCAACTTGTGCCATAATATTTGCATGTCCAGCCTTACCCACTACTTTAAACGTATCATCTAATGGCGGCCTGAAACCAGACTCAAGCATGGCTAAAGCCTGNTGTTTTGCCACATAAAGTAATTCATTTGGATTTGCAATAATGACGTCTTCACTCGTTAGATAACCCATCTCTCTAGCTTCCAGAGCACTTGCTGATACTTTAGCCATTGCAATTTGCTCAAAATGTTTAGAGAGTAGTGGAAAAATATCATCAGACTCTTTATTTAAATAAGCTCTAAGTGCCATCTCTTTGCTACCACAGCCAGCAGGAAGGGCACCAATACCGACTTCCACTAGGCCAATATAAGANTTCATTGAAGCAACAACTTTATTACAATGGAGTAAAAGTTCACAGCCTCCTCCAAGTGCTAATCCGTCAACCGCTGCGATCGTTAATATTTTCCCATGCTTTAGCCGCATTAATANATCTTGCAGCATACGAACTGTTTTTTTAATAGAGTATAGCTTCCCTAGTTTTGGAAGCTCTGGATGCATTACCTCAAACGCCTTTTTCTTGGCCTTTGAGGCTATACCTGGNTCCTTTTCAAGAAGACCTAGTTTGACAGCCGAAATAACCTCATAAAGGTTTGCGCCAGCACAAAAATGTTCCTGTTCCTGTCTAAAGATAAGGGCATGAAAGCCATTATTTTCCAAATAATCAAGGCACTCAGGCAGTTCAGTTAAAACGCTAGAGCTTAGAACATTCATTTTTGTTTTGAAAGANACACTGGCAATACCATTTCCTATGTCAATTAATTTAGTAGACTCGCCATCTATCAAAATATCAAATTGGTTTTGCTTTTCACCATTTAAGAGAGCCTTATTCAGGTGTCTTTCATAAACTGGATGTGAAGACCTTGGAATAAACTGACTCTTGTTTGGGTCAAAAGCCCCTTCATCGGAATANACAAAGGGCTGATCCATCACCCAAGCAGGTAAAGCTTGACTTGAAAGGGNCTTTCCTTCTTTTAAATCTTTATTTAGTAACTCTCTAACCTGCGACCAACCCGTAATTTGAACTTGCTCAAAAATACCTTTNTGCCANGCAAAACCAGACTTCAGAGCTAAATCAACACACCTCGCAGTTTCNGCAACGTGCTCCAGATGAAAAGCNGTGTAATGAAAAACATCACGATGAACNGACCACAAAAACTGTGCTTGNGGATCATCAGATTTAGAAAGTTCCAAGAGTGCATTTTCTATACTTCCACNATCTTTTAAAATTTTCTTTACTTTGGANCTAATCGTTTTATCAGANAGNCTNTANTCNCCNTNNTTNGGNTCNAAGACANGNATATCCTTTCCAATTTTTTCATAGATACCCNTTCTCGTTTTACTTCCTAACGANCCTTTTTCAATCAAANCTNCAATCCANTCTGGAANTTTAAATAANTCAATCCANGGATCNTCTTTNGCATTNTCATAAATATTTTTNACNACATTNGCCATCACATCAAGGCCNACAACATCNANNGTTCTAAANGTNGCACTTNCAGGCCTNCCAATCCTCTTTCCGGTTAACGCNTCAACNGTATCAGCNGNAANGTTAAAGTTTTCAGCATGCTTNAANACNGCCATAAANGAGAAAACNCCAATCCTATTGGCAACAAAAGCAGGGCTATCCTTTGCATANACAACCTCTTTACCNAGNGCNGAAGTAATAAAGCCCTCAGCNTTNNTTAAAAGANTCTCATCACTNTATGANGTTCTAATNANTTCAACCAGTGGNANNTATCTNGGNGGATTAAAGAAATGGACACCAAAAATTCGACTTCTTAANNTTTCNGGNGANGNCTCTGCTATTTGTTGTATCGACAATCCTGAGGTATTGGTCACCAAAACAGCATTGTCATTTACATGGGGAGAGATTTTCTTAAAGAGCTGTTTTTTGATATCAAGATTTTCTACAATAGATTCTATGATGAAGTCGCAACTTGATAATGCATCCAAATTATCATAAGTTGCAGTTTTAATTGATGCTGATACTGAAGGGCTAGCAAAAGGTGTTGGTTTTAATTTCTTCATCATTGCTAATGACTTCGATAGAGCTTCCTCGCTTGTATCAAACATCAAAGTGTCAAAACCTAAATTGGCAAAGTGTGCGGCAATTTGTCCGCCCATTGTTCCGGAGCCTAGTACAGCAATCTTAGTAAAGGCTTTATCAAAATATACTTTCATAGTTATCCTAAATCTTTATTTATCAAAATTCTCATAGTCATCAACCATTAACGCTTCGAGAACTAAATTGTTCAATCTTAACCAATCCTCTTTATCTTTTATCGCCAAGGTTTTGTTATCAACAAGCCCTTGAAGCCATAATTCCAATGTAATGCTTGGTTGGTATTTGTAGCCTGCTTTTTTTGCTTTATCTCTTAAAACCTTTAACTCTTTTCCAGCCTCAAAGCCTTGAAAAAGTATATAAAAAGGGTGGCCAGGCTTGTCTTTTAAATTAGCGCAAATGCAGGTTGAGAGGTTGCTTTCAATCCACTCTGTATCAAGAACAGATTTTGAAGTATTGATAATGAGCTTGTCATCAATTTTAGAAGCTGCAACAGAGAATGGAAAAAACAAAACTCTTAATGACCATTTGGCAACTCTGTTGATTGGCATGCTGTCAATATTTTGAAGCATTGAGGTGTCTGCCTCTTCAATTAACCTAAGAACCGCAAGCTTGAGAATATTCTTTGCATTATCATCATTCAGGAACTTCTCTTCATATAGTTTTAAGCAAGAACTAATTTCGTACATCGCTGAAATCGAATCTGCAAACCTTCCCGATATCATTTCTTTTCTCTTGAGCGAGCCACCTAACAGCAATGAAGCGATATCAGTCAAACAAGCAAACTTTGCTGACAATACGGAAAGATTTCGATAATAGACTTTGGTGGTTTGGTCTCCATAAGGCTTAGCTAGTTGACCACGCGTCCAAGAAAACAAAATCGCTCTGGCAATATTATTAATAAAACTGCCAACATGAATCACTAACGCCTTGTCAAACTTGTTGATTGAGTCTTTGCTTTCATCATGAAGAGCTCTCAGCTCATCAAGCATTGTTTTATGGCATCTAATTAGACCTTGGCCAAAAATCATCAAGCTTCTTGTTAAGATATTGGCCCCCTCAACTGTGATGGCAACCGGTGCACCTGAATAGACGTTTGATACATAATTTCTCTTCCCTTCCATGACCGCTCTACCGCCATGAACGTCCATCGCGTCTATTGAAGAGCTTTGAAGGAGCTGTGTGTTTCTATACTTTACAATCGCGGAAATAATTGAGGGCCTGTGCCCTGCATCAAGAGCCCATGTCGAAAGGTTTATATTTGCAGTGGCCCTAAATGCATTAGTAGCAAGATTTGAAAGCTTCTCCTGTATACCCTCCATTTTTGCAATGGGTATTCCGAATTGTTCTCGTGTTTGTGAGTAAGTACTTGTTGTTAAAAGCATTGCTTGCGTGGCAGATGCCCCTGTTACTGGCAGCGAAATTCCCCTTCCAACGCTGAGACATTCCATAAGCATTCTCCAGCCGTGGCCAATCATCTTATCTCCACCAATGACCCAATCCATCGGGATGAAAACATCCTTTCCAAAGATGGGCCCATTTTGAAACGGCTCTCCTATTGGCTTATGTCGGGTTCCTATACTAAGGCCTTCAGTATTTCGTGGTATTAATGCGCAGGTAATTCCTAAATCATTTTTTTTATAAAGAGGGTGATCCTTTGGAAGTAAATTATCGGGATCATACGCCTTGAAAGCCAGCCCAATAACTGTAGCAATTGGAGCAAGGGTAATATAACGCTTCTCCCAATTCAATCTTAAACCTAAAACTTTTTTTCCTTCAAACTGGCCATGGCATACGATTCCATTATCAATCAAAGATCCGGCATCTGAGCCAGCCACCGTTGAAGTTAATCCAAAACATGGTATTTCCTTGCCTTTTGCAAGACGAGGCAAATAATGTTGTTTTTGTTCATCACTACCATATTTTAAAAGTAACTCTCCAGGCCCAAGAGAATTTGGAACCATTACTGTAATCCCTAAAAATTGTGATGCAGAAGAGAGCTTTCCAACAATAATTGCATGCGCAAAATGAGAGAAACCTTTCCCATTAAACTCTTTTGGAATAATTAGGCCTAAAAACCCTTTATTAAAGATATATTTCCAGACTTCTTTTGGTAAATCATGAGTGGATTGAATTTCATGAGAGTCAACCATTGCGCATAGTGTTTCTACCTCATTGTCGACAAAGCTTTGCTCCTCATCATTCAACTGCGTCGCCTCTAGTTCAGTTAATTCTTTCCAATTCGGGTTGCCCTGAAAAAGCTCTGCATCCCACCAGACGCTGCCGGCCTCAAGAGCGATACTCTCTGTGACTCCAATCGGTGGCAGGGATTTACGCATTACTTTATAAATAGGTTTTGTAAATAACATCACCCTAATACTTGGCACTATAAGTATGCCAACAGCAAAAAGAATCAGGAGTAAAAATTGCGCTCCAAGGTGATTAGCAATGACAGCACCTGGGTAGGTTAAACCAACTGCCAATAGCCATAATTGCCACATCTTAATATTTGTTTTAACAAGAACCAACAGAATTAATACTGTGGATAAAAGAAAAGAGAGTAATGAGTATTCAAATATTGTTTCAAGCATAAAACTTCCTTGTCAGTGTTGATGAACTGACCGTGCCATTCCGGCAGTCAGTGAGATTATTAGTATAGATATAAATATCGAATTAAAGTTAACATATTATTATAGAATATTAACACTTTATTATATTTGAAGCATATTTTTTTAAAACTTAATGTATTATCTTAAATAATGAACACTTATAGCGGCGTCTGGAGATGTATACAAAGATTGCATCAAATATATCCCTTTGAGGTTAAAGCCATTTTTCAAAGGGTTGGGATAGAAAACAATTTATTGTCCAATCAGAATGTCTCAATACCAGTAAAAATAATCCTCGACTTCATCATTGATGCTCAGTCAGCTTTTAAGGATGAATTAATATCAATCAATTTTGGTCGGATGGCTCAAATAAGACCGAACTATGGAGAAGCATTTGGTTTAGTATTTGTATACTCAAAAAATCTCGAAGAAGGTTTAAAGATGCTGCAATCTTTTATTCATACTGAATTAGAGGACATTAACTTTCTAATCAGTGAAGAAAAAAACCTAATTAAAATTCAATCTGTTGCCAACCCAAATATTAAACACCCATCAATTTATGAAAACCTTGGACTATCTATTCTCGCATCATTTATAAGATCAAAACGATTTCAAATCAAACAAATCAATACCAAAACAGTTACTCATACAAAAGGTCTAAACGAAAAATCTGTATTTAATTGCCCGATTAATACCTCTTGTGAAGAAACATCCCTCTTAATTAGTAAAAAAAATTACTTAAAAAAGAATAGTATTGCTAACCCTAATCTCGTAAAGTATCTGAGCACTATTCTGGAAGCCAAATCACAGAAAATGACTTTAAATACCAGTCTAACTGAGAAGATTGAGAGGCTAATGAATAACTATGAAAATCATTTCAACTTAATCAACATTCAAGAAATATCAAACCATCTCGGGTTAAGCACGAATTCGCTTCGCAATCAATTGTCAAAAGAAAATAAAACTTTTAGAGAAATTTTTAATAAATTTAAGNTAAAAAAGGCAGAGCATATGATCAAAGATGGCTTCTCTGTCAAAGCAATCTCATACCACTTAGGTTATTCAGAGCCTTCATCCTTTNTTAGATGGTTTACTAGCCAAACTCAATTCACACCTACATCATTTAGAGTCANCGAGAATTAAAGCGCTAGAAGATTTGCATTCCCGCCTGAAGCAGTAGTGTCTTCTGTGACCACCTGCTCTTTAACTAACTGCCAAGACTCATAGAGAGAATCAACAACATCAATCAGCCCTTCATGGGAGTTAAGAATTAACTCCTGAACTGAACTTGTATCAGAAAAATAGAGAGCCGCATTGTATGAGTCACTTTCCAACAGATTCGAACTCGGCTCATGATTAAGTTTATGCACATTGTTCTTGCTATAGCCGATAGNACCTAAAGATTTGTATTCATCATTAGTTATTTGGCAAATGACGCTGTTGCCCAAAACAAGCGATAGTAGGGTTTGCTTCAATACGTCAATAGAGGCTGGTCCAAGACACAGAACTGTACCTTTTGGTTTGTATTTGAGGTAATTTGACTCTCCAGTAGGCCCTGGTAATGAAATTTCATGGTTATATTTAGATGCTTCTTGGTATAAAAACTTAAAGAATTCATCTTCTATACGTGGGAACTCGCTCTTCATAAGTGACAGCAATTCTTCGTTCAACTGAAGAGTCGGATTGAGAAGATTTTGAGCCTCAAAGAGATCACTAGTGAATGTCATTTTATGACTAGATTTTTTACTACAAAGTATATTTTGGCTATAGCCATGAAGTGAGTTTGGGCCGCCTGCTTTAGGACCTGTTCCTGATAAACCTTCACCCCCAAAAGGTTGTGATCCAACCACAGCCCCAATTTGATTCCGATTGATATATATATTGCCAGCATTCACTCTCGATGAAACCTCCCTGACCTTCTTATCAATTCTTGAATGAATTCCAAAAGTTAGCCCAAATCCCTTTGAATTGAGTCGGTCAATGGTTTTCTCCAGGCCACCATTCTTATATGAAACTACATGCAGGATTGGGCCAAAAAACTCCTCATTAATGTCCTCAATTGAATTCAGTTGGATCAAGATAGGTGAAACAAAGTGGCCATTTTTTGGTACAAAATCGAGCTCTTCAATGACTTGATCTTTTTGTCTTGCTTTCTCGATATACTGTTGCAGTTTAATTTGAGCAGCTGAATTGATGACCGGACCGCAGTCAACATCAAGGTGTTTTGGATTTCCCAAACTTAGCTCTCTCATCGCCCCCCTAATCATACTNATAGCTTCATCATAACAATCATCCTGAAGCAATAGTATTCTCAGTGCTGAGCAGCGTTGACCAGCGCTCTTAAATGCACCATCAATAACGTCCCTTGTGACTTGTTCGCATAATGCAGTAGAGTCAACCACCATGGCATTTAAACCTCCAGTTTCAGCAATAACTCTTGCTTCTGAGTTTCCACAGTCCATTAAACTTTGTTTTATTTTTTTAGCTACGGCTGTTGAACCAGTGAAAGCAACCCCAGCAACTAGAGCGCTGCTCGATAGATAAGAACCTATCTGAGACCCCTTACCCAAACACAACTGAAATAGTCCGATAGGAATGCCGGCCTCGATTAATAACTCACTAGCCCTATAGGCGATAAGTGAAGTGCTCTCTGCTGGCTTAGCAATGACGGAATTTCCTGCGGCAAGAGCCGCAGCAATTTGACCCGTAAAAATTGCCAACGGGAAGTTCCATGGACTGATGCAAACAAAAACCCCCTTAGCTTTTCTTTGGCCAGGCATCACTATTCTTGATAAATTTGCATAATACCTCAAGAAATCAACCGCTTCTCGCACTTCATCCGTTGCATCCTGGTAGGTTTTCCCAGCCTCTCGCATTGCTAGAGTCATTAACTCGTATTGATTTTTCTCATAAAGGTCTGCCGCCTTCTCTAGACCTTGAAGAATCATTTCGTGTTCGATCACATTGGAGTCGAATGCAATTTTTGCAGATACAAGGGTTTTCTCTAATTGAGACTCATTGGCATAAAGAACATGNCCAACGATGTCATTCTTTTCAGCTGGATTGGTGACCTCTTGATCCAGCTCACCCTCGACATTGATTCCAGCAATGATTGATTTTGCTTCCCACTTATTACTAAGCCATGAGCTTTGATTTTCATAGAGTTGATCGATAGCATCCTGTTCAGTCAGAATGACGCTGCGTGAATTNTGACGATTATTNTTAAAGATGTCCTTTGGTAGTTGAATNTTGGAATGAGANNTTTCTGAATCCTGCTCTACCATTGTAAAGATATCACTTGCTAAACTTTCAGGACTGATACTTTCATCAAACAAATGATTGATAAAAGAACTGTTTGCGCCGTTTTCCAGTAAGCGCCTCATTAAATATGCTAACAACTCTTTATGGCTTCCGATTGGGGCGTAGACCCTTGAGTGAACCCTGTATTTATTTGAAATGNCATGGTGCAAAGACTCNCCCATTCCGTGAAGCCTCTGAACTTCATAGCCTTCGTTATCGCCTGCCATTTCGCAGACACTGACGAGNGAGTGGGCATTGTGACTGGCAAATTGAGGGAAAATGTTGCCCCTCATCGCTAATAGTTTTTGAGAGCAGACTAAAAAAGAATAATCAGTATTTATTTTTTTGGTAAAGACCGNAAAATCAACATCCCCAAGAATTTGAGACTTCTTAATTTCGCTATCCCAGTAGGCCCCTTTAACTAGCCTCACCATTATTTTCAAATTGTTCTTTTTACAATTGCGATACAGCCAATCTATCACAAAGGACGCTCGCTTTTGGTATGCCTGAACAACAACGCCGAAGCCCTCCCAAGAAGAATTCCTAATTGTGTTCATCACTTTGTCAATAACATCTAACGATATGTCTAGACGATCAGCCTCTTCAGCATCAATGTTGATTCCTATGTTATATTTTTGAGCAATTTGAACTAACTCAAGGANCCTAGGTAATAATTCTGACATCACTCTCTCTCGATGCATAAAGTCATACTTTGGGTGGAGTGCAGAGAGTTTCACTGAAATGCCATTTGCCCCAGCGACTGTTTTAGATTTGTTGCGTTTACCAATTTCAATCAATGCATGTTTATAGGCTTGAAAATACTTATCAGCATCCTTCATAGTCCAAGCGGCCTCACCAAGCATATCAAACGAATAGAGACCATTTTTTACATCGCGACTCTTAATAGCACTGTTAATGGATTCTGCAAAAACAAACTGTTTAGCAAAAAATTGCATGACGTTGTTAGCGCTAAAACGTATCCCGGGCCTAGAGAGAATCTCTAAAGCTTTTTTAATTCTGCTCTTTATTTCTTTGTTACTTCCATGCGCAATCATTTTGTCAGCGATATTAAGCGCTAGGGTTGCAATGTTAACCATAGAAGATTTGCTGNTACCGATATGCTGAGACCACCCCTTCTTTGCAACTTTATCAATAAATAATTTATCCCTAGTCTTATTATCAGGAACCCTTAAAAATGCTTCCACTAGGGTCATGAGAGAGAGACCTTCATCACTCGTCAGATTGTATTCAGAGACGAACAATGACAGCAGATCAGGCTGACTAGAGGATCTCAGTTGTTGAATTAAGATAGAAGTGTTTGTTTGAAAGGCAATCCGTTGATCTGAGCTAGTAAGTTCAAATAATTGGAGATGCTTTATTGCATCGACCTCACTCATGACCCTTGCATCTCTCACATTGCATCTTACGGAAGAGTAATCAACTTTAAATTTGAGGTGTGCTTGACTTTCCATAACCAAAAAAATTGCTTTACATATTAATATTTTATTTTATAAGTGATAGTNATAATGACTATTAAATTCAATATTNAAAGTTTTTTNTTATATTATTTTTATAATATAATTAACTTAATAACTAATATATTATGAATAATAGGAATTATGACTACTATCGATAACTTTGATCATAGAATACTTGAGCTTTTGCAGAGCGACGGACGAATGACTATCACCGATCTATCTGATCAGATTGGGTTGTCTAAAACGCCCTGCTNGAAGCGTGTTCAAAAGCTAGAGGCTGCAGGATATATTAAGGGGTATCAAGCAATCATTAATCATGATTTAATCGAAAATAATCACATTGCCTTTGTTCAGATAAAGCTCAACGATACAAAAACAAAAGCTCTCAATGCTTTCAATAAAGCCATTAAAGAAGTTCCTGANGTTGAGCANTNNCATATGATTGCNTCAAATTTTGATTATTTATTNAAGGTGNGAACTGAAAATATGGAGAGCTATAGANAAGTNCTNGGNGANAAAATTTCNGCACTNCCACATGTTCAAAATAGCTCCACTTTTGTCGTCATGGAGGAAGTAGTTACTAGTCGATATGCCTAATTAAGAGAGTTTCGATTTAATGAGCTGTGAGACTTGACCCATATCAGCTTTACCATCCAGCTGACTTTTTAGAATACCCATGAGTTTTCCCATATCTTTCATAGAGTCCGCTCCTGTATCAGAAATCGCCTTAACGACAGCTGCTTCGATCTCATCTTCACCAAGCTGCTTAGGCATGTAATTATTAATAATTAACAACTCTGCCTCTTCAACCTCAACTAGGTCGGTTCGGCCTGCGTCTGAGAATTGAGAGATAGAGTCTTTGCGCTGCTTAACCATTTTTTGAATCACAGCCATGACTTGATTGTCATCTAAATCAATACGTTCATCTATCTCTTTTTGTTTGATTGCCCCGAGGATCATACGAATCGCTTTGAGGGCNGGTTTGTCTTGGGCCTTCATAGCCAACTTCATGTCATCAGTAATGAGTTGTTTGAGCTTAGACATATTGTTTCGTTTGCTTGAGTACTAAAAGCAAGGTTTAGTACATGCGTTTACGATGAATTCTGTTTTTTGACATTTCCTTGTGGGTTCTTTTAACTGCAGCGGCTTTTTTACGNTTGTTGACCCATGTAGGCTTTTCGAAAAATTCTTTTTTTCTTACATCTGTNATAACGCCTGCTCTGTCACATAGACGTCTAAAACGACGAAGTGCAATATCAAATGGTTCGTTCTCTCTTACTTTTATTGCTGGCATATNATAATTCCTTTAAGATTCTTTTTTTGCTGCTTTAGCTTCTTTCTTTGGTGCCGCAGCTTTAGCTTCTTTCTTTGGTGCCGCAGCTTTAGCTTCTTTCTTTGGTGCCGCAGCTTTAGCTTCTTTCTTTGGTGCCTCTACTACAACTTCTTCCTGACCTTCAAAGTCAACCAGCTGAACTAAAGCCATTGGTGCTTTGTCACCGGTACGAAAGCCTGCTTTCAAAATACGCACATAGCCGCCAGGACGATCCTTATAAAAAGGGCCTAGTTGCGTAAACAGTTTAGCAACCATTGCATCGTCTCTTAGTTTTGAGAAGATGTGACGACGGTTAGCAACACTGTCTGCCTTTGCTTTTGTAATTAAAGGCTCAATTACACGTCTAAGTTCCTTAGCTTTTGGCAAAGTTGTTTTGATTGTTTCATGCAATATCAAAGAATTAGCCATATTTTTAAACATAGCTTTCCTGTGCGATGAATTTCTATTTAGTTGTCTTCCTGACTTTCTGTGTCTCATTGTTTGTCCTTATTCACTCATTAAGTCAACTGGCGGCCAGTTTTCAATTTCCGTACCTAGCGCTAAGTTCTTTTCAGTTAAAACTTCTTTAATCTCATTAAGCGACTTACGACCCAAGTTAGGGGTTCTCAATAAGTCTTGCTCAGATTTTTGAATTAAGTCACCGATATAATAGATTTGCTCTGCTTTTAAGCAGTTCGCTGAACGAACTGTCAACTCTAGCTCATCCACTGCAGATAAATACATTGGTGGGAAATCATCTGATGTTGGTTGAGGCTCTTCTTCAATAACTGGCTCAAGCTCAACAAATGATGATAATTGATCTTGTAAGATAGTAGCAGCTCTTTTAACAGCTTCTTCTGCATCAATCGAACCATTGGTCTCGATAACAATGTTAAGTCTGTCAAGGTTAACCTTTTGCTCAACCCTTGCTGCCTCAACTGTAAAACTCACCCTTTTGATTGGAGAAAAACTTGCGTCCAGCTGAATGCTACCGATCGTTTCAGAGTCAACACTCCTTGCAACCGCAACGTCATAGCCTACACCAGTACCAACTCCAAGAGTCATTCTGATTTTTCCGCCTTCATTAACCGTAGCAATAACTTTTTCAGGATTGAATACTGAAACGTCAGTTCCATTTGCTTCAATGTCAGCAACAGTCAGCTCACATGGTCCTTCTTTTTCAATGATGACTGTAGCACTCTCACTTGCATTAAGGCCAATTGAAGCCTCTTTTAGGTTAAGAAGGATATCTAGTACGTCTTCCTGAACACCTTCAATCGTTGAGAATTCATGCATAACACCGTCAATAGCAACTTCTGTAATAGCAGAGCCAACCATTGAAGATAATAATGTTCTTCTAATTGAGTTTCCTAAAGTATGGCCAAATCCACGCTCAAAAGGCTCTAGAACAACACGATATTCATTCTTAGATAATTCAACAGAATCGACTAGTTTTGGTTTTAAAAAATCTCTTGCACTTCCTTGCATATTTAATTCCTATTTAGAATAAAGTTCAACGATTAATTGCTCTGAAATATCAGAAGATAATTCATCACGTGCTGGTACGCTCTTGAAGACACCTTTCAATGCTTTGTTATCAACATCAACCCATTCAGCTAATCCACTTTGGCCAGAAATCTCAACAGCTAGTTGGATACGGCTTTGTTTTTTTGCTTTTTCTCTTACAGCGATCTCGTCATTTGCGCTGACCTGGTAAGAAGGAATATTCACCACTTTTCCATTCACAACAATTGACTTATGAGAAACTAGTTGTCTAGCCTCGGCGCGCGTTGAAGCGAAACCCATTCTGTAGACAACGTTATCAAGACGACACTCAAGAAGCGACAAAAGGTTTTCACCCGTTGGCCCTTTCTTTGAGCTTGCTTTTTTATAGTAGAGGCTAAATTGCTTCTCTAAAACACCNTAGATACGTCTAACTTTTTGTTTTTCTCGAAGTTGAAGACCGTATTCACTNCCCTTTTGACGACGCGCATTCGCACCGTGNACACCNGGGAGNTGTGTCAATTTACATTTAGANTCAATAGAACGAATACCACTCTTAAGTTCTAAGTCAACACCCTCACGGCGTGCTAATTTACATGTAGGACCTGTATATCTTGCCATAATTTATCCTTATACTCTACGTTTCTTTGAAGGACGGCAACCGTTATGAGGTATTGGCGTCACATCTGTTATTGATTGAATTTTTAAACCCTGTGCATTAAGGCCACGAATTGCAGAATCACGGCCTGGACCTGGACCTTTNACTCTAACCTCAAGATTCTTCATGCCAAAAGCCTGTGCCTTCTCACCACAATTACCAGCTGCAACTTGTGCTGCAAATGGAGTTGACTTTCTTGAACCTCTAAAACCAGCTCCGCCAGAAGTTGCCCAGCAAAGGGTGTTTCCATGACGGTCAGTAATCATCACAATGGTATTATTAAAAGTCGCATGAATATGCGCAATACCGTCTGAGACGATCTTTTTTGATTTCTTCTTAGATGCTTGCTCTTTTGCCATAGTATCTTATGCCTTTATTATTTAATTAAACGACGCGGACCCTTTCGAGTTCTTGCGTTTGTTTTAGTTCTTTGGCCACGTAAAGGTAATCCCTTTCTGTGACGAATTCCGCGATAACAACCTAAATCTCTAAGGCGCTTGATGCTCATGGCAACATCACGTCTTAAGTCTCCTTCAACTTCATACTGAGCGACTGCTGTACGAATCGACTCTAACTGATCTTCAGTCAAGGCTGATACCTTCGTACTTGGGTCTAACTTCAATGCTTCACATATTTGCTTTGATCTAGTTTCACCAATACCAAAAATGGATTGTAAGCCAATCACAATATGNTTATTTGTTGGAATGTTTATTCCTGCAATACGTGCCATATACTNTACCTATACCTCAAATAAATAATATTTTTGAATGGTCATTCCACTCAAAATTTTAAAGTTGAAAAATCGTGCAATTTTACTTTGTAAATTAAGCTGTGTCAATGCAATCAGCCCTGTCTTTGCTTGTGACGTGGCTCTTTACAGATGACACGAATGACTCCATGCCTCTTAATAATTTTGCAATCTTTACAAATTCTTTTAACTGATGCTCTTACTTTCATAACGTATCCTTACTTTAAATTAGCCTTGCGCATTAATCCATCATACTGATTTGACATCATATGAGATTGCGCTTGAGCTATAAAATCCATGACCACAACAACAATAATTAGAAGACTCGTGCCACCGAAGTAGAAAGGCACATTCCAATATAAAATTAAAAACTCAGGCAGNAAACAGACCGCTGTAATATATATAGCGCCGACCGTTGTTAATCTTGAAGTGACNGCATCGATATAGTCAGCTGANTGTTGNCCTGGTCTGATNCCTGGTATAAAGCCACCTGATTTACGTAGATTATCTGCCGTATCTTTTGCGTTAAATGTAAGCGCTGTGTAGAAGAACGTAAAAAACATAATAGCAGCACCATAAAACATAATATATAAAGGCTGTCCTGGGGAAATACTAGAGGTAATATCTGCTAACCATCCCATTCCCTCTGACTGAGAAAACCAACCGCCAAGAGTTGCCGGAAAAAGAATNATGCTCGATGCAAAGATTGGCGGNATAACNCCNGCCATATTAATNTTNAGNGGTAAATANGACGTTTGACCACCCACCATTTTTCTGCCTTGTTGCCTTTTGGCATAGTTGACAGCAATTCGTCTTTGACCACGCTCCATAAAGACGACAAAAGCCATAACAAGGACAACCATTGCCAGCATTAGAACGAGTACAAATACGCTCAACTCNCCAGTGCCTACCATGCTGAATGTGTTTCCAAACGAAGCCGGTAATCCAGCAACAATACCCGCAAAAATGATCATTGAAATTCCATTACCAATCCCTTTTTCACTGATTTGCTCACCGAGCCACATCAAGAACAAGGTTCCCGTTGTGAGAGTCACTACGGTTACGAAACTGAACGTTAGNCCAGGGTTTGTAACCAATGCAACNCCGCCTCCTGATTGAGACTGGAGTGCTATTGAAACGCCATATGACTGGAAAACAGCCAAAAACACCGTTCCCATTCGGGTGTACTGAGTGATCACTCTTCTACCGCGCTCTCCCTCTTTCTTGAGCTGCTCAAACCTTGGAACAACCGAAGTCATCAGGTTCATAATAATTGAGGAGGAGATGTAAGGCATGATCCCTAAAGTGAATATAGAGAGCCTCTCTAATGCGCCGCCAGAGAACATGTTCATCATTCCTAAAATGCCTGTTCTGTTATCTTCAACCAGAGATGCAAGCGCAGTCTGCGAGATGAAAGGAATCACAATATGTGTTCCTAATCTGAAAACAATTAAGGCACCGACTAGGTAGAGGATGCGTTTTAGTAGATCTTCGCTCATCAATTACTCGCTTACCGTTCCTTTCGCAGCTTCAATCGCCGCCTTAGCACCCTTCGTTGGCTTAATGCCAACTAGGTTGATTGCTCTATTAATTTCGCCTGAAAGCATGACCTTGACTCTTAAAATATTTTTAGTCACAAGGTTGTGTTGTTTGAGGACGTCAATATTGATATCCGTTTCTGTTAGTTTGTCGAGTTGTGACAAGGTAACCTGAGAAGTAATGATGGATACTCTTGAGGTAAAACCAACCTTAGGCAATCTTCTTTGAAGTGGCATTTGACCACCCTCGAATCCGATCTTAGTAAATCCACCTGAACGTGATTTTTGTCCTTTGTGGCCTCTGCCAGAAGTTTTACCCATGCCTGAACCCATGCCTCTTCCGACACGTTTTCTGCTTGTTTTTTCACCCAATGCAGGCTTTAATGTATTTAAATTCATTTTTTAACCCTCAACTTTTAATAGGTAAGAAACCTTATTAATCATGCCTCTTACTTCTGGCGTATCCTCAAGAACAACTGTATGGTTAATTCTTTTTAAACCTAGGCCCGTAATCGTTGCACGATGCTTTGGTAAACGACCATAGAAACTTTTAACCAAAGTAACACTGACTGTTGACTTTGTAGGTGCAGCTTTTTTTGCAGGTGCTTTTTTTGTCTCAGTTGTCTTCGTAGACTCAACCTTAGCTTCTGCTGCTTTCTTAGGAGCTGCTGCTTTCTTAGGAGCTGCTGCTTTCTTAGGAGCTGCTTTCTTTTCTACTTTTTCCTCAGCCATCA
>PASI01000007.1 GCA_002711905.1 Thiotrichales bacterium | reverse complement strand
ACTTGAGTTTGGAATTTGTCAAAAAACAGGTATCAGCTGTTGTTACCATGGATGGCATTTTGATGTCGATGGTTCAATTATAGAGGTGCCAGGACAGCCTGAGCACACTCAGGAATTTATCAAGCAAAAGGTAAGGCTTGGCGCTTATCCAACACATGAGTTTAAAGGGCTTATTTTTGCCTATTTAGGTCCAATAGAAAAAATTCCTGAATTTCCTATGTTCGATAGTCTCAGTTTTGATGACATGGAAATGGTTCCATATAAGGCTCCATTCGATTGCAATTGGCTCCAAGTACTTGATGCAATAGTTGACCCAATTCATACATCATTTCTTCACTCGAATATGAGTCGACAACAGTTCTCTGAAGGGTTTGGCAAAGTAGGACAAATTGATTTTTTTGAACGTGATAGTTGGATTCTTGGTTGCAATACAAGAAGGGTGGGTGATAATGTCTGGTTTAGAATTAATGAAGTTGTTCTGCCAAACTTTACCCAAGCAGGCGCAGCATTTGAAGCAGATGGAACCAAACAAATACTCTATGGACGCAGCTCGTTCACAAGATGGGTTGTCCCAGTTGATGATGAAACAACGATATGCTATGCATGGGCTAATTTTGGTGAACGGGGTGATCCTCAAGAATATAACACTCCTGAGGGACCAGAACTTATTGAGCAAGGTGAGATATTTGATCGTCCTTATGAAGAGCGCCAAAGATTTCCTGCAGACAGAGAGGCGTGTGAGGGTATGGGGCCAATCAATATCCATAAAAATGAAAACTTACTGGCTAGTGATCAGGGCGTTGCAATGATGCGCCAAAAAATTAGGGAACAAATCAGAAGTGTTGATGCAGGCAAAGAGCCATTCAAAGTAACCGAATTAAAAGACTCACCTATACCAACTTATGGAGGGGACTCTGTACTTAATATTCCAAGCAATGGTCAAGATGAGAATGACTTCTTCAGCAAACTTGCTCATGAATTCATTAAAATTCAGTTTGAAGTAGATGGAAAATCTGAAAAAGAGAGAGTTGAAATCGTCANAAAAAAATTACAAGAAATCCAGTCAAGAGAGAATCCTTAGATTAATACAAAAAAAGTTATGAAGAGTGATAAAAAAATAAGAGTTCATTTTAAGAGTAATCATGCCAATCCTGATTCATTCCCCCCAACCATAGAGGGAGAGGGTGTTTTCGCGATGACCAAAGAGAGGTTCGATAANGNAATTACAAATTATCCTGACCTGAAAGATAAGATTGATCCTATTTTTGACTGGGATCTTGATAACTTTTATGAGTCCATGAAGACAGCTGAAGTCCTCGTTTGTTGGGACTTTCCAACTGAAAATTTGGCTGCAATAGCCCCTAACCTGAAGTGGGTTCACATTATTGGTGCGGGTATGGAGCACCTANGCCCAATGGACTGGGTTCCTAAAGATGTCTCAGTTGTCAATAACAGAGGTGTCCATTCAGCGAAAGCTGGTGAGTTTGGTCTGATGAGTGTTCTAATGCTTCATACGCACATTCCTGAAATAGTAAAAAATCAGCAAGATAACTACTGGGAGTCTCTCTACTCTTCCCCTATCATGGGTAAGACCCTACTCATTATTGGTGTTGGAAATATTGGTCATGCAGTTGCTCAAAAATGTAAGCTTCTTGGTATGAATATTATTGGTGTTAGTCGCCATGGAAAAGATCTTGATGATGTTGACCAAATGGCAACTCAAGATGTGCTCGATGAAGTGCTACCTCTTGCTGACTATATATTTATGTCAACCCCAAACACAAAGGAAACTTTTAACCTTCTTGATAAAAGACGTCAGTCATTAATGAAGCCTGGTGTAGGAATCATTAATGTTGGGAGAGCTGCAACAATGGACTATGATGCCCTTGTTGACAACTTAAACTCTGGCCACGTTAAGGCGGCAATCATTGACGTGTTTGACCCTGAACCACTGCCATCAGATTCTAAGCTATGGACTGCGCCCAACCTTATGGTTATGCCTCATATTTCTGCTGATGATGGTGATACCTATATTCCGCTTACACTCGATTTGGTGATGATTAATATGCGAAGATACATTGCGAATGAGAGCCTCAATAATCTAGTTAACCCTAAATTAGGTTACTAAGGCTCTAAAATCCTCTGCAGCTTTTTGAGAGACATTTTTAAGACACCCATACGGGTCCTCAAAAGCCTTTTCAATTGAAAACTTTTCATTAACAATGCCGTAAGAATTAGTTACATTGAACTTTTTGTTAAAAGCTTTTGGATCATCAACTGAGCCTGCAATGACAAAAACTCTGCAGTTCAATTGATTTGCATAATTAATAACGCCTATTGGAGCCTTACCCCTTACACTTTGACTGTCAATCCTTCCCTCTCCAGTAATGACTAGATCTGCATCCATTAAATATTGATTAAAGTTTAGTGCCTCAAGGACAATGTTAATTCCACTCTTAAGCTCTGAATTTAAGAAGGCTTTAATACCGAAGCCTAATCCACCGGCAGCGCCAAACCCAGGCTGGTCAAGCAACTGACTGTTTAACTTACTTGAGATGATCCCATAATAGTGAGCCATGATTGACTCTAGCTCTTCAATCATTTTATTGCTCGCTCCCTTTTGGGCTGCAAAAACTGCAGAAGCACCTTGATCTCCGAGAAGTGGATTATCTACATCACAGGCAATCTCGATAGATGTCTGTTTTATCCGAATATCGATATGACTTAAGTCAATATCAGATAGTAAACTTATAGTTTCAAAATGACCTTTCAATTCATTACCCCTAGAGTCCAAAAACTGAACTCCTATTGCCCTTAAAAACCCAAACCCTCCATCATTCGTAGCGCTTCCTCCAAGGCCAATAATGATTTTTTCTGCTCCTTTATCTAGCGCAGCGATTAGAAGTTGTCCAACTCCAAAGCTGGATGCAGCCATTGGGTTCCTTTTGTCTGTAGAGACTAAATGTAAGCCACATGCTTCTGCAATCTCGATCACAGCTGTTTTTGAGTTTCCAAGCATGCCCCACTTAGCTCTTGTGATCTCACCCATTGGTCCTTCAACCTCTGAAAACATTAAACTTCCATTCGTTGCTGATACCATTGCGTCGACTGTGCCTTCGCCACCATCGGCGATTGGGATCTTAATGATTTCAGCCTCTGGAAAAACATTTTGAAAGCTTGACTCAATAGTACTGGCAACCTCAAATGCTGAGAGCGTTTCTTTAAAAGAATCAGGAGCTATGACTATTTTCATAATAGAGAATTTTAATTATATTTTTTACCCCAAAGTTCTAGTGAAATTGTAGCAATAAAAATAATAGACATTCCTACCCACTGGCTAATACCCAACTGGTCTTGCAAAAGCATCACCCCCAGAAGAATTGTGAATACAGGCTCTAAATACATTACATTGGAAGTTCTCACTGGGCCAATTATNGAAATCGATTTAAAGAAAAAATAAAACCCTCCACTCATACCTATGGCTGAAAGAATACTCCACATTAACATCTCNGANGANACTNANGAAATNGGATCNGANGTAACAGNATAAAGTANANGGATACAAATATNANTGNNGGNAAGACTGTTATNTATTTNACNAGNCCCCANCCNGACTCAACGCTATCATGCCTTGATAGAATATTAACTGTGACTTGAGCACAGGAGGCAACCAAACCCCAAAATATGCCCCACAAATTCCAATCACTCGAGTCGCCCTGAACCAAAACCCAAATACCAAATAANGANACTANNAGTGCTGNNACTGATAANAAATCAATNGATCNNCTNTTNATNAGNGANTTAACNAAAAAAGTAATAATTGGGAAAGTGTAGATCACCACAACTGCAAGACTCAAAGGAATGAGTTTTATCGAATACATATATGATGAAATAAAGAGTGCTTGAAAAAGACTAATTAGAATTAGCCGGGTGTGAGCTGACTTAGTTTTGGTTTTTTTAGGTGACTTATCTAGCACGCTCGCAAATATGAATGTGCTTACATAGCGAACCGAAAGAAGAAGAAAGACGGTTCCTCCAACATTATAAAAGTAAGGCACCACTGTTGCAGCAAGCGAAAAGAAAAAGGCTGCTAGTATTGCAGTTATAACGCTTGACAAAAAATTATCGGCCATGGTAAATTGAAACTCTCATAAGAACAAGATTCTGCATTTTAAGTCGCTTGAAGATCGCCCGTCAAGGAATATTTTCCTCTCTATCTAGATCTGTTTGATTAAAGTCTCAGGATCATTGGTGGTTATTGAGCTTGNCCCCCACTGAATTAATTGTCTAGCCACCTCAGGATCATCTATCGTCCATGAGTGATACTCAAGACCAGAACTTATAATTTTTTCCACCATCAATTGTGATGTTTCGTTGTCAGTAGAGATGCCATTTGCATTGATTTTCATAGCATCAGCAATCAATTCATCTGTNTCTCTATTATCTTCGCACGAATAAAGCAAAAGAGATTTGTATTGAGGTTGTGAATCCCTGAGTACTTTAATTACCTGGGTATCAAATGAAATAATCACCACATTATGTATATTTAGATTAGATTCAGACAGTTGATTAAGTAATGGTGATATTATTTCAACACCACATTTNATCTCAATATATATTTGCTTTCCATTTGGAATAGACTGAAGCACTTCATCCAATGTTGGGATTTTTAAATNAAGGTTTTCATTGCCTTTGTACTGGAGATCTAATTGCTTTAAATCTTCGATAGTTGAATGACTTACAACTTTANTNATATTACAAACTCTCTTAGTATCTTCGTCATGAATGCATACAATTACTCCATCCTTCGTGAGNTGAAAATCNCCCTCTATGCCATCCACTCCCAAAGACCAAGAGTTTTCAAAAGCAGGTAAAGAATTCTCAGGAAGATTAAAGGATACTCCACGATGTGCAATAATCATAAAGTCATTCTACAGAAAATCTAATAAAAGCTTGAGTCAGTTAGAATAGTGANACAGATAGACTCATCCANAAACTTGGCATTAAGCCAATGATTAAAATCAGGANACCATTCAAGGATAAAACAGCCTTCAGATCAATTGGTGCAGAGACAACTATTTCTTTATCTGACTCATCAAAATACATTGTTTTAATTACTTGTAAATAATAATAAGCACTGATGACTGCAAAAATAACTGCAACGACAGCCAGAATTACGTAACCCTCAGATACCACTTGTTGAATGATAAAGAGCTTAGAATAAAACCCAATAAAAGGAGGGACTCCTGCCATTGATAGCATCACAACAAGCATAATTAGAGCAAACCATGGAGAGTGCTTACTTAANCCTCTAAAGTCTGAAATTTGGTCTGCTTCAAAGNCATTTCGATTCAGANCTATGATTGAGCCGAAAGCGGCCAGACTCATTANAATGTAGACCAATACATAAAAAANAGCTGAACCATAGCCCTCTACAACACCTGTCATAAAACCAAGAAGCACAAACCCTACATGGGATATAGTTGAATAAGCAAGCATTCTTTTGATATTAACTTGAGTCAACGCAACTAGCGAGCCAACAGCAATGGAAAGTACAGCTAGTACCATGAATAAATCAGCCCAATAATGCTGAAAATCACCCAAACCATCAATCAGCAGTCGAACTAATAAAGCAACCGCTGCAATCTTTGGCGCCGTTGATAAAAACATTGTGACTGAAGTAGGTGAACCTTGATATACATCTGGAACCCACATATGGAAAGGAACTGCTCCAAGTTTGAAAGCAACGCCAATTACAAGAAATACAAGACCAAAATTAAGAATCAATGTCTCTTGAGAATCTAATGTGGATGAGCTTGCAAAATTTGATATCTGAGCAATATCTAAGCCGCCAGTTATGCCATAGACCATTGACATTCCATACAACAGCAGACCTGAGGCAATAGCACCTAAAACAAAATACTTTAATGCAGCTTCAATCGCAAAAGCTCTATCCCTTGCCGTTGCAATGAGCGCATAAAGTGAAAGCGACATTATTTCCAGTCCCAAATACAAAGTAAGGAGACTATGTCCAGATATCATGACCATCATTCCAAGGATGGACATTAGCGCAAGAATATAATATTCATTCCNTAATAGCTCATGAACTCTAAGATATTGACGAGAGTACACAAGAGCAATAACTGAAAATCCAAGTATAAAGACTTTAAACGTTGAGCCTAAATTGTCCAATACGAATGTTCCAGAGAAAATAGTTGCACTCTCNCCAATTAAACTAAATGCAAGAACACCTGTAACTATGAGAGCTAATTGAGANAAGTGATAAGTATATTTCTTGTATTGCTCACTAACAAACAAATCAAACAATAAGATAAAAGAAATTGCGCTAAGCAGAAAAATCTCTGGCAAAGCAAAGATTAGTTCTGAAACATTAAAGTTAAAATTCATCATAATATAACTGGTATTTTAGTTGTAAGTGCCTGCTCAAGGAGGTTCNCGATACTCACGTGCATGACTTCAATGACTGGCTGAGGATAAACGCCCATCCATAATACTGCCACTGCTAGAATTGCAAGAATACCAAATTCTCTAGNATTAATATCACTTAGCGTTTTGACATCTGGATTGACAATTGGACCCCAAAACACTCGTTTAACCATCCATAGTGTGTAAGCTGCGCCAACAATTAAAGTCATAGCAGCTAAAAATGCATACCAAAAGTTTGCTTGAAGCGCGCCAAGGATCACCATAAACTCTCCAACAAAACCTGAGGTACCCGGNAGTCCAGCATTTGCCATTGCAAACAAAACAGCAAACCCTGTAAATTTCGGCATTGAATTTACAACACCGCCATAAGTTGAAATTTCTCTAGAATGAAGACGTTCATAGAGTACGCCGACCACCAAGAACATAGCTGCAGATATGAAGCCATGAGAAACCATTTGAATCATTGCTCCTTCTAGACCCAGGTANGCNCTCTCTATACTTGCCCCNGCAATCGATANNAGTTCTCCATTTGANTNNATNTTCATAATTGAAAATAAAGCAAANACGCCCAAAGTAACAAANCCCATATGCGAGATTGAAGAGTANGCAATNAATTTCTTCATGTCCTTTTGGACTAGAGCAACAAAACCAATGTAGACAATTGCAATCAATGAAAGCACTATAACAACAAAAGCAAAATATGATGACGCATCTGGCGTTATAGGTAGTGAAAATCTAAAAAATCCATATCCACCCATCTTCAACATGATGGCAGCCAGAATCACCGAGCCACCTGTCGGCGCCTGTACATGTGCATCAGGAAGCCATGTGTGTACTGGAAACATCGGCACTTTTACCGCAAATGCAAGGAAAAATGCCCAGAAAATCCAGCTCTGTTGGCTCAATGTCAATGGCAGGGAATGCATATCAGAAATGGCAAATGATCCACTAAGGTTGTACATATAAATCAGTGAAACAAGCATAAAGACTGAGCCCAGAAATGTGTACAAAAAGAACTTAATTGATGCGTAGACACGGTTTTTCCCGCCCCAAATACCAATTATTAAAAGCATTGGGATTAATGAAGCTTCCCAAAAAACATAATAAAGCATTGAGTCCATTGCTGAAAAAACACCAATAATGATTCCTTCCATCATTAAAAATGCAGCCATATAATCAGCCGGCCTATATTTAATAACCTCCCATCCAGCAATGATGACTATTATTGTAGAAAAAGTAGTCAAAATGATCAAGGGCATTGAAATTCCATCTATCCCAAGATGATAAAAAATATTAAATTGAGATATCCAGCTCGTCTTTTCAACAAACTGCATTGAAGATGTAGTTGTATCAAAGTCTAAAAATAAATTGATGGATAAAAGAAAGACGAGTATTGAAGTGCCTACACTGGCCCATTTTGCAAGTTGGCTTCTATTGTTTCCAATCAACAGAACTGCGCCAGCCCCGAAAATAGGCAACCAAATTAAAATACTTAGCAATGAATCCATACTTCTACCTTAACTTAAAAATGAATAATCTGAAGCGATTAACACCCAACCCAAAACAAGCATCAAACTTACTATCATAAAGAATGCATAGTGGTATACATAGCCAGTCTGAACAGGCTTTATAAAGGCTCCCAAATAACGTGTAAATTTAGCGCTACCATTGACAAGTAGCTTATCAATAAGAGCCATATCTGAAATCTTCCAAAGTATATTTCCAATCTTTAGCGCCCCTTTTACAAAGACAATTTCATTGAACCTATCAAACCCATAAAGAGAGTTAAGTACGTAGTTGGTTCTCTTGAATTTCGATTGAATAATCTCTGCCCAATCAGTCCGATATAGACAGAACACCCATGCTGTTATTCCGCCACCAATCATCATCCAGAATGGAAGAGTCACTACGGAATGCGTTATTAGTGCGAATGCAGAGTGGAAGTGACTTTTGAGTTTCTCCAAAGCATGGTGTGATGAATCAATAGTAATCGCATTTTCTAACCAGCCGCCAAATAACATTGGCTCAATAATAAAGTAACCAATTACTACTGAAGGAATAGCAAGGAGAACTAGTGGCACAGTTATTGATGGAGCAGTCTCATGAAGATGCTCTTCGGTATGACTATCAACTCTTGACTTTCCATGAAAAACTAAGAAAAGTAATCTTAAACTATAAAAAGCAGTTATAAATACACCCAACACAACTGCAAAGTAGGCCCAACCTGCAAAAGGTAAGTCAGAATAATGCACCGCTTCAATAATCATATCTTTTGAATAGAAGCCTGCAAATCCAGGGAATCCGATTAAAGCCAATGTACCTAGGAGTGAGGTAATATATGTAATAGGCATTTTCTTTCTAAGGCCGCCCATTTTTCTAATGTCTTGTTCATGATGAAGAGCAACAATGACAGAGCCAGCCGCCAAAAAAAGTAACGCTTTAAAAAAGGCATGCGTCATCAGGTGAAATATCGCAACAGAGTAGGCACTGACTCCAAGTGCGACAGTCATATAGCCAAGCTGGGAGAGGGTTGAATAAGCAACCACTTTTTTAATATCATTTTGAACAATGCCAAGCAATCCCATAAATAATGCAGTGATTGCACCAATTATCATAACAACTGTCAATGCAACATCACTCAATTCAAATAGTGGTGACATGCGAGACACCATGAATATGCCTGCAGTAACCATCGTTGCAGCATGAATCAATGCTGAGATTGGCGTTGGACCTTCCATTGATCCTGGCAGCCAAACGTGGAGTGGGACCTGAGCTGACTTACCCATTGCTCCAACAAAGAGTAGAAGACATACAACCGTTATAGCAGAAAAATCACCAAATAATGTTTGCCCTACAATGAGCTCTTTTTGACTAAATGTTTCGGCATAGTCAAGCGTTCCAAAAAACATAAGAACAAAGGCAATTCCTAAAAGGAAGCCAAAGTCTCCAACTCGGTTCACAAGGAAAGCTTTCAGATTTGCCTCAATCGCTGATTCTTTGTGATGCCAAAATCCAATCAAAAGATAAGAAACTAATCCAACAGCCTCCCATCCAAAGAACAGTTGCATGAAGTTATTTGAGATTACAAGGGTAAACATTGCAAAAGTAAAAAGAGATATATAACTAAAAAATTTAGTGTATCCCTTGTCATCATGCATGTAGCCAATGGTGTATATATGGACCATTAGAGAAACAAATGAAACAACGACCAGCATTACCGCGGTTAAGTTGTCGACTAGAAACCCTACACTAATATTGAGGCCTCCAATTTGCATCCAAGTGTAGATGTTCTGATTAAAAATATCTGCGTTATTTAAAACATGGTGATTAAAGACATAGATTGACAAAACTGTCGAAATAGCAACGCCTAGTATGGTGATTGAATGTGAAATCTTTCTTCCCAATCTATTTCCTGCAAGCCCAACAATCAAAGAGCCTATCAAAGGTGCTAGAACAATGGTCAAATATATATCAAGCATCACTACCCCTTCAAAGTATTAGTGACATCAATATCAATCGAGCCACGATTTCTATACATCAATGTCAAAATCGCAAGACCAATAGCAACCTCTGCTGCAGCCACTGTCAAAATAAAGAATACAAATATTTGCCCAGATAGATCTGAGCCATAAAAAGAAAAGGCAATAAAGTTTGTATTAACTGCCGCCAAAATTAACTCAACACACATCAATATCATGATGATGTTTGTTCTGTTGATAAATATTCCAGCAAGCCCAATACAGAAAACAATTGAGCTGAGAATCAAGTAGTCAGAAAGTGCTATCATTTTGACTCCTTAACTTTATCTTTATTGATAGTTGCAAACCTCATTCTATCTTTTGCTTGAACGTTGATTTGCTCAGAAATAATTTGTTTCTTACTATTAATCTGATTCCTGTGAACAAGAGTTATTGCTGCAATAATTGCAATCAATAGTAGTATCGCTGCAAGTTCAAATGGATAGACATAGATTGTATAAAGCTGCTCAGCAATAGCAGTAATATTGCTATAAGATGAACCATGTTTTTCTGGCACTCCAACTACCTCAAGATCGAAAGGACCAGCGTTCAAAACTAGGGCCATTTGAACAATAACTACAATGGATACAAAAATACCCAGCGGAAGATAACGTGTAAACTGAGCTCTAAGTGTTGATTGATCAGTGTCTAGCATCTTAATTACAAACATAAAGAGCACCATAACAGCACCCACATAAATCAATATGAGTGTAATAGCCAAAAACTCTGCTTCAAGAAGTAGCCAGAGACTTGCTGCACTGAAAAAAGTCAGGATGAGCCAGAGTGCTGCTTTCGCAGTATTTCTAGAGGTAATCATCACAAATGAGCTCACGACAAAGAAGAACGAGAACACATAAAATAAGATTGATGTAAATTCCATAACCGCCCTTACCTATATTTGGAGTCTTCAAATCTAGCCTTATTAATGGCCTCTTCATTTTCATCGCCAATAGCTAATAGGCTTTTTTTATCAATAATACTTCCCTCTCTTGACTCGAATGCATAATCAAAGATATGCGTCTCAACAATCGCATCAACTGGGCAGGCTTCCTCACAAAAACCACAAAAAATACACTTAAATAAATCAATATCATATTGGGTTGTTCTTCTCGTTCCATCTTCTCTCATTTCTGAGTCAATGGTGATTGCATTTGCTGGGCAAACTGCTTCACAAAGTTTGCATGCTATGCATCTTTCTTCCCCATTTGGATAGCGACGCAAGGCATGAAGGCCCCTAAATCTAGGAGAAATAGGTGTTCGCTCCTCAGGGAATTGCACGGTGATTTTTTTATTAACAAGCTCTTTACTTGTTACCTTTAGGCCAGTTCGTAGCTCACCAAGGCTAAAGTCATTCACTAATTTTTTAACTTTATTTATCATTTCTCATTCTCCTTAAAACCAAGGTCCAATATTTAATTGAGTCATCAATGCCACGACAAATATCCAAATAATTGTCAAGGGTAGGAAAACCTTCCAACATAATCGCATAATTTGGTCATACCTAAACCTAGGGAATGAAGCACGTATCCAAAAATACAAGAATAAAAAGAAACTCATCTTAGTCAACAGCCAAATTAAATCAGGAACAAATGCAAACCAACTCTCAAGATAAGGAATACCATCAAATGGCGAATGCCAACCGCCAAAGAATAACAAAACCGCAAGCATGGCCATGAAGATCATGTTGAAGTATTCCGCCATAAAAAATAATGCAAAAGGCATTCCAGAATACTCTACATGAGTTCCTCCAACAATTTCGGACTCACCTTCTACAACATCAAAAGGTGCTCTATTGGTCTCAACTAATGCGCCAATCCAAAATACGATCATCATTGGAAATAATGGAATCCAATACCAATTCAATATACCGCCAGATTGACTTTCAACCACAGTATTCAGGTTGACTGAACTCGCAACCATGACTACCGTTACTAAAACAAAACCTATAACAAGCTCATAAGAGATAAGAAGCGCTGTACTTCTTAATGCCCCTAAAAGAGGATATTTTGAATTAGATGCCCAGCCTGCGAGAACAATACCGTATACACCCACTGATCCAATTGCCATCACATAAAGCAGACTTACATCAAGGCTGGCAATATAAAAATCCTCACCAAAAGGGACGACTGCCCAAACTGCGACTGCAGGCACAAAGGCTAAAATAGGTGCCAATAAAAATAGGTAAATGTTTGACTTTGATGGAAAAATAATTTCTTTAAATAACATCTTAAAGACATCTGCAAATGGCTGCAGAAGGCCAAATGGGCCAACACGATTAGGCCCAATTCTTAGCTGCATAAAACCAATCACTTTTCTTTCTGCATAGGTCATATATGCCATCGCAATAATTAAAGGAAAGATCAATGCTAAACCTTTAATTACAATAATTAATACATCTGCTAAGCTACCGTTAAACCAAGGTATTAATTGGTGAATAAGCTCGACGAATGATTGCCACATAACCGATTCCTCCTAAACCCTTCTGGCCTGACTAGTGTGAACAAAAACACAATCTTCTGCGACATCATCTGAGATTGAGACTGGCACACCTAGGTAAAGATCATCTTCACTAAGACTTAATTTCTTTGCTGTTGACTTTGCAATATATGCACTATTAATCTTTCCTATGTTTGAGTCCTGAAGAGCTTTTGCTCTTCGAGTCACATTATCAATTGCGTAAGGAGCATACTGCCATAGCGTAGTAATATCTGAGTCTTCAAAAGTCTCTGCACTGACCCCACTAATATTGGTCTGCGCCTTTGAGGATAATAGTGCTTCTTCTGCTACCTGTGATGAATCTACAAAGTTGAAGCCTTCTAGCTTAAGCAAATCTGCCATTACTTTGATAATTTTCCATCCAGGCTTAGAGTCTCCAGGACTTTTAACGGAGGCACTAAATGACTGAGCTATTCCATCAAAGTTGATATGAGTTCCAGATGTTTCATAAAAAGAAGCCATAGGGAGAATAACATCAGCACTTAAAAGCGTTGATTGATCCTCAAAACTCGTTAGTGAAACAACAAAGACATCATCCTTGTTAAATAAATCCATTGCTAGCTTTGGATTATAAAAGTCATACTCACTGTCTACATCCATTAATAAGAATGCCTTGGAACTTTCAGTGAGCATAGAGCCGGCATTCATTCCCTGATTAGTTGGAATAAAGCCAACTTTTTCAGCAGAATGAGCATTACCTGAAAGCGTTAAATTAGCAATTTTTGAATTCGAGATTCGTGCAATTTGAGAAACAGTACTAATAATTACTGAGGAACTAGAATTACTGTTTAGATGTTCTCCTAAAACAATTACTCCATTTTCAGAAGCAATCAAATCATCGGCAATCTTATCATGCTCATCACTGAAGTTAACCTTTGATAGTTGTTCAGGTAAATCAGCCTTTGTCTTTAGATATAGAGACTTAAGAATAGACTGAAGAGCTGGCAATAATGTTTGCGGAGAAGCCAAAAGGTCTATTTTTGTCTTAAAGTTAAAATCAAATTTCTTGCTATTAATTGTGTTGACTGTTGCTCCATTGATAACTGCCTTCCTAATACGATGGTTAATCATGGGCTGCTCTAGACGTGTGTATGAACTCAAAATTAATGCATGATCTACTGACTCAATTTCAGATAGAGTAATGCTTGAATCCATTGAACTTTCTTCACTCAAATTAGCATGATCTAATCGAAAATCAATGTTTTCTGTTCCAAAGCCGCGAGCTAATTTTTGCATCAAATAGTATTCTTCGAGTGAAGCATTTTTTGAGGCCAAAACACCTAACTGTTCTGGAGTTGTTGCATTATGTTTAATCCCTTCAATTGCATACTCAAGTGCCTCTTGCCACTCTACTTCGAGCCATTCACCATTTGTTTTGACTTTAGGCTTGAGTGAGCGACTCTCATGATTTAAACCCTCATATGAGAAGCGATCTCTATCAGAAATCCATGTTTCGTTAACAGAGTCATTATCTCTAGCAACAACTCTCTTCACTTTGCCTCTATAGGTTTGCGTGAAAATATTGGAACCAACCAAGTCATGACGCGCAATACTTTGAACTGCATTCATTTGCCAAGTTCTTGCTTCATATCTAAAAGGCTTTGAAGTGAGAGCGCCAACTGGACAAACATCAATCATATTTCCCGAAAGCTCAGACTGGATCCCTTCTGTTAAAAAAGGTTCAATTTTCACACCTTCGCCTCTTCCAGTTCCTCCCATCTCAACAATACCAGCAACTTCAGCACCAAATCTTACACAGCGAGTACAGTGAATACATCTTGTCATGTCAGTTTGAATGAGTGCGCCAATGCCTTTATCAGGAACGATTCTTTTGCCTTCATTAAATTTTGAAACATCCGAGCCATACTCCATTGCAACATCTTGCAGCTCACATTCTCCACCTTGATCACAGATTGGACAATCCAATGGGTGATTAATCAACAAAAACTCCATAACTGCTTTTTGAGCAAATTTGGCTTTATCATTTTTTGTATGAATTTTCATGCCACTCGCAGCAGGAGTTGAGCAAGCTGGTTGAGCCTTGGGCACCCCCTCAATGTCTACTAGGCACATCCTACAATTTGCTGCAACTGACAATTTTTTGTGATAACAAAAGCGAGGAACTTCTATTCCTTCTCTATCCGCAATAGTAATAATGGAGTCACCTT